>DATAPK010000026.1:0-9827 GCA_036265245.1 Tepidisphaeraceae bacterium
GATGGGGCTGAATCTGGAGAATCTGAGCGTCATCCAGGGCCGGCAAGGGCTGAGCATCACAGGCAATTCGTTGAAGAACAAGATCGATTGCAGCGGGCAGACGTTGGGTTTTGGCGTGACGGTGGACGGCGGCGGCGGGGATGACTCGATCATCGGGACGAGCCACGCCGACAAACTCACCGGCGGCGCTGGTCACGATACGATTAAAGCCGGCGGCGGTAGTGACACGATCTTTGCCAATGACGGCCTGAAGGATGTGCTCGACGGCGGCCCGGGAAGCGACAAAGCCAAACGCGATGCGGGGCTGGATTCGGTTACGAATATCGAAAGCTTCCTCTGATCACGATAACTTGAGGATGTTGTTGAAGTTGGATCGTTTGGTTGCGGCGTAAAATGGAGTGTTCTTGGGAAAAAAAGACGCTTCGCTGCGCGTCGCGGCTAAACAGACGATATCCCCAATAGCGTCAGACGCATTTTCCGCATCCACTTGCGGAAAATCACGGTTTGGGTAGACTTTTGCCCCTCGCCACAGGCGGAAAGCTTTTCCGCCTGTGGTTTTTATGTCGAAACTATTCGTGCTGAAAGGTTTTAGATGATTAAGGTAAAGAGTCGCGGCAACGAGACGGCGGAGCAGATGCTGCGGCGTTTCAAGAAGATGTGCGAAAAGGAAGGCTTGACGAAGGACATCAAGCGGATCGCTTATTACGAGAAGCCGAGCGAGAAGCGTCGTCGTCGCCAGCGCAAGCCGCGAATTGGCGGGCCAATGGGCGCCTGATCGGCGCGTCGGTGCGGTCTGATTTTTGGATTGGGTCAACCAGATCAATTGTTTCTATGGCATCGTCCAACGATTTTGCGGTATCCATCGAGCACCTGACCAAGACCTATACGGATTTCTGGGGTCGGCCGAAGGTGAAGGCGCTGGATGATTTGAATTTGACGATTCACCGGGGGGAAGTGTTCGGGTTGCTGGGGCCGAACGGGTCGGGAAAAAGCACAACGATCAAACTACTGCTGGGGCTGATCTTTCCGACGCGCGGCTCGGCGAGCATTCTGGGCCAGCCGATTGGTTCCACCGCCATCAACGAGCGCATCGGATTTCTGCCGGAAGAATCTTATCTGTATCGATTTTTGAACGGGGAAGAGACGCTGAAATTTTATGGCCGGCTGTTCAAAATCTCTTCGCGAGATTTGAAAAAGCGCGTGCCTGAATTGCTGGACATCGTTGGCCTGGATCAAAAGAGCCGCAAGCGAAAGCTGCGTGAATATTCAAAAGGGATGGCCCGCCGAATTGGGCTGGCGCAGGCGCTGATCAATAATCCTGATTTGATTCTTCTGGACGAGCCGACCACAGGCCTTGATCCGATCGGCACGCGAGAGATGAAAGATCTGATTCTCTCGCTCAAGAGCCAGGGCAAAACCGTTTTGCTTTGCTCGCACCTGCTGGCCGACGTGCAGGATGTGTGCGACCGCATCACGATCCTTTTCCGCGGGCAGCGGATGGAACTTGGCTACGTGCGCGACCTGCTGCAAATCAAAGACATCACACAAATCAGCGCGCGGGGGCTGAGCGAAGTGCAGATTCAGCAGTTAAAGGATTACATTACGAAAATGGGGGCGGGGGATGCACAGTTTTCGCACCCCACGACGACGCTGGAAGACCTCTTTATCAAGATTGTCAAAGAAAACACGCCGGGCGGGGGAAGTTATACGAGCAGTTCGTAGGTGGGTGGTTTTGACTTCAAACGATTTACCTGTGGCGAAAGAACAACGATTATCTTTGCCGCTCGCGGAATACAGTCCGATCACCGCATTTACTCGATGGGCTTTTTGGGTTGTTAAGCGATTTTCTGTGATGTATTGGCTGGGTCGGTGGTGCACAATTCTTAAGCCGAGAAGCGAGCTTACTACACAAGAAATAATGTCAGTTGAATTTGCACGCCGTAGGGGAAATGCGATTGAAGCTTACATTCTTTGCTGGCTCATTGTTGAAGGCATATTGGTGACCAGAGCCATTATAGGTTTTTGGCCAAAATTCGAATTTATAGCCGGTGTGGTGATAACATGCCGAATCGTTGAGGTAATGCAGGTAACCGTGAACATGACACTATTCGATGCTCTTAGTGGACGATCGGATAATATAGTTGCCTCTCACGCCCGCATGATTGTCCTATCGGCCATCAACTTCATTGAGCTATGTCTTTGCTTTGGAATTATATACGCTGATCATTTTAACCTACTGCGAGGAGCAGGAAGGCCTATTGTCGGATTTTATCTAAGTATTATTACGCAGCTCACAATTGGCTATGGGGATGTTTATCCGGTTGGGTGGCTAAGAGTCATTGCTGCCATACAAGGAATAGCTGGGCTCACATTTGTTGTCTTGATATTTGGACGTTTCATGGCGTCGTTGCCTCAAATACATGAATTGTTTGAAGAAAAGAAAAGCAAATCTGACACTTCCTCAAAAGGGTAACCGAGCATGGATTACCCGGCTAAAACTTTTAGAGATTCTTTAGGCCGCCGGGACTTTTGGCACGTGGAAATTTGATCTCGCTCCGCGCGTTGCCGAGAGACGGACGCGATGAGCGCCCAGCACATCGCTTCGGGTGATCATTCCGATGACTTTGCCGGGTTCGGCGCGGGTGACGACGGGGAGGCGGCCGATGTCGTGGTTGACCATGTGGTCGGCGGCGTCACGGAGGGTGAGGTCGTCGTAAATGATGCGTGGGAATTGGTGGATTAAATCCTGGAGTTTGGTTGGGCCGGGCTTGGGGGAAGAGAGCAAATCGCGGCGGGTGAGCACACCAATCAGCAGATGTGTCTGGCTGTCGAGAATGGGGAAGCCCTGGTGCTTGGTTCCATTAAAGCCGGTGCCAATCCAGGCGCGGATTTCGTCGAGCGTTTGATCGGAGTGAAGCGCGATGACCTCTTTGGTTGCGACATCGCGCACCAAGACCTGATCGAGGAAATCGGCGTGATATTCTGCGGGGACGCGCACGCCACGACGGGCGATTTTTTCGGTCATGATGGTGTTGCGCATGAGCAGGCAGGACATGAGGAAGGAGGCGGTGCATCCGCCGAGCAAGGGGAGCAGGCCGAGGGGTTGGAGGGTGGTTTCAAAGGCGAAGATGACGGAGGCGAGCATGGCGCGGGAAGCGCCGGCGAAGATGGCGGCCATGCCGACGAGCGCGGCGATGCGCACATCCATCCCGACATGGGGGAAGAGATGCTGCACGGCGATGCCCAGCAGCGCGCCGAGTCCGCCGCCGATGGTGAACAAGGGGGCGAGCGTTCCGCCGGAGGTGCCGCTGCCGAGGGAGATGGCCCAGGAGATGAATTTCATCACGACGAGAAACAGGAGAAAGCTCCAGGCATTCGTGCCGGAGAGGATGTCGGAAATGTTGTAGTATCCGACGCCAAGGGTGCGCGGGGCGAAGTAGCCGCAGATTCCGACGGCGACGGCGCCGATGGCGGGCCACCACATCCAGTGGATGGGGAGATGCTCGAAGGAATCTTCGACGAAGTAGACGGCGCGGGTGACATAGACGGAGATGACGCCGATGACAGCGCCGAGGAGGATGTAGAGGCCGAGGGCTGCACCGGCGGGGGTAACGAGATCGGGCATGAGGAAGACGGGTTTGACGCCGTCGAATAAGACGCGCACGCCGGCGGCGGTGGCAGCGGCGAGGGCGACGGGAATAATCGAGCGCGGGCGGAATTCGAACAGAAGCAATTCGACCGCGAGCAGGACCGCAGAGACAGGCGATCCGAACGTGGCGGCCATTCCAGCGGCGGCGCCGGCGGCGAGAAGTGTCTTTCGCTCCGATGCGCTGGTGCTGATGATTTGTCCGACGAGTGAGCCGAGTGCCCCGCCGGTTGCGATGATCGGGCCTTCAGCGCCGAACGGGCCGCCCGTGCCGATGGCGATCGCGGCGCTCAAGGGTTTTAGAAATGTAATTCGCGGCGGGATGCGGCTTTCGTTGAGCAGCACCTGTTCCATCGCCTCGGGAATTCCGTGGCCGCGGATGGCTTTGTGGCCGTATCGCGCCATGAAGCCGACGATCACGCCGCCGATGACGGGGACGAAGATCATCCAGGCGTGAACCTGATCGCGCGTTTGCGGCGGTGTGCCGTATTCAAATGAAAACGTATGATGAAATGAAATGTTGGTGATCAGCCAGATCAGGTGCATCAGAATCTGCGCGATAAAGGCAGATGCGATCGCCACCAGGATTGAAAGTACAGAGATCAAGACGACGCGTTTATCGACAAGCGTGGATTGGGTAGGCACGGCGGCTGCATCGAGCGCCGGCCCCATGGAAACTGCAATCGGTAAACCTTCCGTCGTCGCGGCACGTTCGATCTGATGTTTATTGTTCACGTCGGTGACCCTGATTCCTTTGTAAGTTGTTAGAGGGTTCAGAAGTCAGGGTTCAGGGTTCAATTCAATTTCTGAATCCTGAACCCTGACTTCTGAATCTCGCGTTTCTTCACTCGCTCGTTCCGCTGTGCATCCTTGGGCCGGGCGATTGGTTGCGAATCAGCTTTGCTTCGGCATCGAGCATCTGATTCCATCGCTTGGAGACCACCTCCGCCGGGAGGATCTCTTCGGCCAGTTGGATGAAAGTACGATAATGCCCATGCTCGCTTGTCCACAACCCCTGATATAATTTCGTAAGTTCTGGATCTTCGCAGGCGGCAGCAAGAATATGAAATCTTTCGCAACTTCTTGCTTCAATCAGGGCGGAAATCATTAAACGGTCGATTAATTCGCTGGGGCCTTGGCCTTTGCGGACGAGTTTGTGAAGCTCGCTAGCGTAGGGGTTGGAATGCTGGCGGGTGAGACGGCCGCCGCGCCGGGCGAGGAGACGGGAGACGACGGCGAGGTGCTCGACCTCGTCGCGGGCGATGGCGGTCATGGCCATCACCCAATTTTCGGGCGGGTTGGGTTCGGGCCAGCGATTCACCAATTCAAGGGCGTTGGCGGCGGCTTTTTTTTCGAGATGGGCGTGGTCGTTGAGCAACAACAGCGATTGCGCGAGGACATCTTGCGCCCATCGAGGGGGCGTTTGATATCGCAATGGCAGGTCGGCTTCGGGCATGAGTAGCGTGAAATTATAGGTTGATGAGATTCGTTACAACAGATGTAGCTGCGACGCCTGCGTCGCCTTCGTCGGGCGTGGTGAAGAAGAGGCGACGCAGGCGTCGCAGCTACAAGGTGCGTGAGTTAGAAGAAATGGAAGAGCGCGGCAAGGAAGAGGACCGCGCCACCCGCGATCAACGGGATCAGAATTCGTTTCACGAGCGTGGCCGGGCGGGAGTGGGCTAGCGTTGCACAGACGATGACCACGGGTGCGACGGGGCTCATGGTTCGGCCGAACTGGGCGGTGATCGCGCTCACGCCGCCGATGCGAACGCCGTGATCTGTTGCGCGGCGCGGATCGACCGTGCCCATCGCGACGGGCAAAAGAATCGCAATCACGGCGGGTGCTGAGCCGACCGCGGTGCCGGTAATCGCAGCCATCAGCCACGGGACAACGACGCTGGCGAAGATCACCATTGTTGGCGCGTGTTGCACGCTCTTGGCCATGATGTCGATCAGACCGTTGACCTGAATCGATGCGGCAAAGGTCATGGCGGCGGCAATGACGGAGATGACGTGGGCGTAAGCAAAGCCGGCACCTTCAAAAAACGCGGCGGCGGTTTGGTTGATGCGATGCGGCGCGGTCAGAGCGGCGCAAACAACACCAATCAACATCGCGGCGGCAATGGTTGCCTGCTCGGCGATCTTGTTCTTGTCGCTGGGGCGAAGAAATTCTGGCATCGTGATGTGGGGCTTCACGAAAATGAGAAGAATGATGGGAATGAGAGGAACGATTGCTTTGAACAGATTCACGCGTGCAATCGAAGCGGCCTCGCCGGAATTCGCTAGCGATGCAGCGATGGAGCCGGGCGCGGCGATGTCTTCGGCATCTTCATCCGTATTTGATTGCAACATGGCGTGCGCCTTCCGCTCGTAACTGATGGCCATCATCCAAAACACAAGCATCGCGGTCGCGCACGCGAGCAGGTTATATGGAAGAATCTGACGGATGATGGCGAGCGTGTCCTGGTTGGTGACATTTTTGATCGCCGACACTTCGACAGCGGCGGGATTGAGCAATTCGCCACCCATCGATCCGCCTAAAAGGAGCAACGCCCCTGCTGTTTGACCCGTGATCCCTGCTCCAACCAAAAGCGGAATCAGCACCGGGCCGACGACCGATACCGTGCTGGTCTGACTGACGATGGCGGAGTTCACGAAATAAGAGACCGCAATTCCGCCGGGGATGAGCAGCCATCGAACGTGGCGCAATGGGGCGCACAGCAGATGGACGAGATGCGCATCGCAGCCGGTGAGTTTGCAGACGTAGGCGAAACCCATCGCCGAGCAAATCGGCACGACGGCGGGTGTGTAAACTAATCCGTTGGCGAATTCGACGAAGAATTGCGCGAAGGCGTTGAACCGGGCGCCGCTGGCGGCGGACTGAGTGGCGTGCACGGCGAACATTACGGCGGCACAAAGGAGCAAAACGAGACGGACATCGGTCCGCCTGAAAAGGAAGAATCCGCCAACGAACACAACGACGAGGGCAGCCGGGATGACGGGCATTGGGGCGGCATTGTAACGGGCACGAGCCAGATAGGGAGGAGAGGGAGTGAAGATTGACGATTGAAACTTGAAAGGCCCGTTTGCAGGAGCCGATCAAGTTTCAATCGTCAATCATCAAGCCTCTGCTACACAACCAGTCGCATTCTGAATACGATCTCCCATCACAATACGAAGGAGTTTTAGATATGCAGTACACGACACTTGGCCGAACCGGATTGAAAGTCTCTCGCCTGTGCCTGGGCGCGATGAATTATGGCTGGCAGGCGACCGAAGCAGACGGCCATGCGCAGATGGATAAAGCCCATGAACTGGGGATCAATTTTTTCGACACGGCTGATGTGTATGGCCAAAAACGCGGCGAAGGCGTGACCGAGCAGATCATTGGCAACTGGTTTGCCAAGGGCGGCAGTCGGCGAGAGAAAACGATCCTAGCCACCAAAGTTCACGGTGAGATGGCGATCGATCCAAGCGATATCACGATGACGCGCGGATTGAACGCCGTGAAGATCCGCCGGGCGTGTGAGAATTCGCTCAAGCGGCTGAAGACGGATTACATCGATCTCTATCAGATGCACCACATCTATCGCGAGGCGCACTGGGATGAAATCTGGCAGGCGTTTGAGACGCTGGTGCAGCAGGGCAAAGTGATTTACGCCGGCAGCAGCAATTTCGGCGGCTGGCACATCGCGACCGCACAGGCCGCCGCCAAAGAGCGGCACTTTCTTGGCCTAGTGAGCGAGCAAAGCAAATACAGCCTGCTCACCCGCAACATCGAGCAAGAGGTTCTGCCCGCGTGTAAACATTATGGCCTGGGCGTAATCCCCTGGAGCCCACTCGAAGGCGGTTTGCTTGGCGGCGTGATTGAGAAACAAAGCCAAGGCCGCCGCGCCGGTGAACATGCTCAAAAACGGATCGCACAGATTCGCCCGCAACTCGAGAAATGGGAAAGCTTCTGCAAAGAGCTTGGCGAAAAGCCGGCTGACGTCGCTCTCGCCTGGACTTTGCATAACCCCACGATCACCGCGCCGATCATCGGGCCGAGGACGATGGAGCATCTCACCGGCGCGGTCCGTGCGTTGGAGATCAAGCTCGATGAAAATGTCCTCAAGACGCTGGACCGGATTTTCCCGGGCACCAACGGGCCAAAGGATGAGGGGACCGCGGACTGGAAAAAGTATGAAGCGCCCGAAGCGTATGCGTGGTAAACTGATACGCATCAGGGCAGCAACAAACAACTAAAGCAGCGTTGAGATGGAGCTGGGCTGGCATGTCGCGACGAAGCGGGTGGATGCGTATTTTTTCCCTCGATGTGAGATCGCTGGCGGCGATGCGCATCGGGATGGGCTTTGTCATGCTCATCGATTTGTGGGCGCGCGCTAAATGGCTTACTGAACTGTTTACGGATGATGGCTTTGTCCCGCGGTCATTTGTCGCGCAGGGAATGTTCCGCTGGACATCGCTTTATTTTCTCTCCGGCGGCGTTGGATGGACGCGATTTCTTTTCGTCTTTCATGCCCTGTTTGCGTTAATGCTTTTGATCGGCTATCGCACGAGGCTTGCGACGATTGCCTGCCTGGTCCTTTACTATTCACTTCTGAACCGCAATCCGCTGGTCGCCGGCGGGGGTGAATTCCTATTATTTTGGATATTGGTTTGGTCTTTTTTCCTGCCTTTGGGGCAAGTGATTTCGATCGACGATTTGATTTTGGCTCGCCAGGGGAAGGTACGAGATGAATCGCTTACGGTGTGCTCGATCGGATCGGCTGCGCTGATTCTTCAACTGGCTTTCATGTATTGGGGAGCGCTGATTGCACGTATTCCGCATCGCGAATGGTGGCTTGACTGGAGCGCGGTTGAATACGTCATGCAAGCCCGCGTGGCGACGCCGCTGGGGCATTACATTTCCAACTGGAGTGCGCTGACCAGCCTGGCGACACTTGGGACGCTGGGGTTGGAAATGATCGGCCTGCCATTGGTGTGGTTGTCTTATCGTTCCACATGGTTGCGAACCACAGTGGTGGGTGCATTCATCATTTTTCATTTAATGCTCGCGGCGACCATTTATTCAGGCAGATTTCAGCCGGTATGCATCGTGACCTGGCTTGCGCTGATTCCAGGGCCGATCTGGGCGGCTTGTCGAGCGTCCGTTGCTGGCTCAAAACTCATCCAATACACAAGCGGGGTGGGAAATCGATTAGCGGATGTCCTTCCTTCACGAACAACCGGCATGGCGTGGGAAAAAACCGGGATAGCGCAGATCTTCGTTGCCCTTTTGCTCGTTTATGTTGTCCTTGTGAACGTTCTCTCAGATGCAACGCCTATCCTGAGGCGGCCACTTGCTCTATCACTTTATTTGCCACGAATGAAGCAGTCGTGGGTCATGATGGATGATCCGCCTAAGGATTATCGGGGCTTTATCGTCGAAGCCGATCTTGAAGACGGCCGCACGGTAGAACTTCTCGATTCGTTCACCCAGTCGCCCCCGAAACTATGCAATCTGATCTGGCCCCCGGAAGATGACATCTGGCTTGCACTTCACGGAGTTGTCTTACGTGATGCAATCTCCAACACAATGCAGTTGACGCCTCGTTTCTGCGATCTGTTGCGCCGGCAATGGGACGCGGCACATCCGTCTGAAAGCCAGGTTCGCCGAATACGATTTACTTGCCACGTCCAGTCATCGTCGAGCGATAATGATGCGGCAAGCCTCGATCTTTCAACCGCCTCAAAAATGTATTCGATTAGCAAAACGCTTTATGCCTGGGATGCGTTAAACCCAAATCCGACGTCCCAACCGGAAAACTAAACGAACAACGGACATACCAAAAAACCCGGAGTGAATGGGATTTTTATCGCCTACGCCGCCGTCGGCTGCCGAGCGCCAGTGCAGCGGTCGCAAAGATAGTACTGCCCATGGGTTCCGGGACCGTCGCGGTGAGGATGGCCTGGCTTCCATCATTGAACTGGGCCCACGCGACCACCAGGCCGCTGTCGTTGATGATGGGTTTGCCCAGGGAGGTGATGGTTTTTCCGTCGACGATGTCGCCGGTTTGCAGGGCGACGCTTTGGTTGACCAGGACACCCATGCCGCCGCCGGTGTAGTTAGCCAGGAAAGCAACGGTGCCGGCATTGTTGATGTCGACGTCGCCGAAGCCAAACGGGCCGAAGCTCTGGA
>DATAPK010000027.1:0-2886 GCA_036265245.1 Tepidisphaeraceae bacterium
TTTGACACAGTAGCGTTTGCCATGCCAAAGCGTCAAATAATTCGTATGCGCAAGTGAGTCCCCAAGTTAGCAGCGCGCTGATGGTGGAGCATGCCTGCGGGCGCTGACTGCAAACTGTTCAAATAGTTCCGGATGGAACAATTGCAACACCGGGGCGCGCCGATCGAAATTTGACCGTTCCGGCATTGGGATTGCTCGTGTTAATGAGAATGTGCGAGACACGTGATGGTCCGGTGGTGGGCCATTGGTAGACGCGCTTTCAGTAGAAAAAGAGAGGTTTGCCATGCCGCGTGGAGATAAGGCAAGTTATACCGACAAACAGAAGAGACAGGCCGAGCATATCGAAGAAGGATATGAAAAACGCGGCACATCCAAAAAGGAGGCGCAGCGCAGAGCGTGGGCCACGGTGAACAAGGAAACGCACGGCGGGAAAAAAAGTGGTTCAGGCCGCGGCAAGGCCGAGGATCACTCCTCCTCGCGTAAGGGCGGCCGGCTCGGCGCTGCCAACCAGTCGCACGCTACGCGCGTGCGTGCCGGGAAAAAAGCCGCGCGAACGAGGGCCGCGCGCGGCCAGTGATCAAGCCGGAGGTGGTTGTGTGCCTTGGTGCAACTGCCGGCCAGTCGCTGTTTGGCCCGTCATTTCGTGTTGGCGCGATGCGTGGAAAGAGAATCACCGATTCGCCCTGGGCGAAATGCGTGATTGCGACGATTCACCCGTCGGCGTTGCTGCGCATGACGGATTCAAAGGACGCCGAGGCAGAGTATCACGCGTTTGTGCGCGATTTGAAGCTTGCGCGGGCTCAGATCAAGCGCCCCGATTCCCATTTTCCCAGGTGAACACATCTCCCTCCATCAGATTTTCCATGCCGAGCCTTCGCATGAGGTGGAGGCATTGCGCGCGGTGATGCATGCTGTGCGTGATGATGTGGGCCAGGCCGGCACCAAGGGCCTTTTGCCGTGGCGGCAAATCAAGGTAATCGGCAAACGTCTCGTCCGCTCGATTTTCCGTCTCAACGCGCCGGCCAAGTTCCAGCAACTCCGCGCCAACCCTATCGAGGCGGTCGGTCAACCCGGCGATGGTGTTCTGCGCACCGGCGCCGCCGGGCCGCTGCGGCCGGCCGCTCATCAGATCGTACCAGCATTCCATGTTGGCAATGATGTGCACCAACGTCCGCCGCAGCGATCGATGGCCAATATCAAATTCCCGATCGAGATCCGCGTCCATAAGCGTGCATGCGATGGTGAGCAGTTGCCGCGTTGTCCAGGCATCGTGGCGGAGAAGCCGTTCGAGGGTTGTCATGATGCGCCATGCCCGCCATCGGCGTTCCAAATGGCGCGGATCGCGTCTTCCTGGCCATATCCTTCGGGGACAGTAGAGCTGGGTCGATTGGCGAAATACCATCGCTTGTGATCGCGCGGCGAAGTCATCGTACGGCTGCCGGGCATCTCGAAATGGCCGTTGGGATCAGTCGTGCGGACCCAATTGAAGGCATACTTCAGCCAGTCATTTCGATCCTGCTCGGATTGATGGGCGAACCAGGTGATCTCATCGTAACCCCAGACCCAGATGCCGCCGGCCTTTGGCTCGCCGGGTTGTCGGCTCACGCCGAAATTGTCGATCTCGACCAGGTATGGGAGATGGTCGCATTTCCAACCGCTGGGTGAAATCCCGCCCTTGCTTTTGTTGTAGATGCCGTCGGAAAAGCCAACTTTCAGCACCGCGGCCAGCGGCTTGTCGGTCGATTCCATAACACGGGCTGGAAAGGAATGAACGTCAAAGAGCGTGTGTCCGTCGCGCACCAATCCCCCGCTGGGAACGTGGGCATCGCAGATCACCATGTGCCGCCGGGCGTGCACCGCGGCATATCCGCGGATGAGGCCCAAAATCTGTGAATAATGTTCGAGTTTCGGATCATTGCGATTCATAATCTCGGCCTGCCCGAAATGAATCGCCTCGAAGCCGATGTCGATATATGAAGCGCCGAGGAAATAAAACCAGAGCTTTGTCTCGGGTTGGCTTACATCCGGCACCCCGCCGTTACGGCCCCAACTCCGCGTCCGCATTTTTTCCGGATAGAGCATATCGGCATAGCGGAAATTTCGTTTTTCCACCGGCTGCCCAAGAGCCGTAAACGCCCAATCCGGCACCGGCACCTGCTCAACCTGCGTCGTGACGATTTCGAAGATGCACGCCTGAAAGATCGTGTCCGGATCGATTTCCCGCACGCGCGGGAACTGCTCGCGGGCACGTTGAAGATTGGCCATCAGCTCGCCTTCGTGTCCCCACAGGCAAATACTTCGGCCAACATATTTAGCGTCAATGTTCTTCAGCATGCGGATGTTGTCATCCAGGTCGCCCCGGCCATTGAGCAGGCCTTCCATCGAGATGGAGCGGGAGAGATAGTTTTCCAGTACTTCACGGGAAATGGTCCGGTCAAACTTGTAATCCTTTGGCGATGTCGAGGGCGCGGTTGCGGACGTTTCCGCATCTGCAGGCCGGCCGCTGCTGAGCATGAATCCTAAAACGATCGCGAACCCGACAATGTGGAATAGGTTCAGCAAAGCAATGCGCTGGCGCGCGATGCGTGATGTTTGAGCCCTTGTCATATTGGCATCTACTGTCGATTGACCGCGCAGTTAACGCAAGGGGGCGATTTCGCTCTTTACCCGGCTGCGCTGCACAACCGACGGACGTTCGTTACAATTGGAATGGCCCCTCAATTAAGGAGTCTTTACATGCCAACCGGATGTTCATTTCCCCAACTCCTGCTCGATCGAATCGATCGCACCCGGGTGATTGCTGTCTTGATGATGGATCAGGTTGAGGATGCCGTGCCTTTGGCTCGCGCGCTTCTTGCCGGCGGGATCGACATCATGGAATTGACG
>DATAPK010000028.1:0-2994 GCA_036265245.1 Tepidisphaeraceae bacterium
AAATGGCCCAGGACCTCACGCGAAAGTTGCCGAATGAGCCGGAAGTGAAAAATTCGCCGAACCAATTGGTGCTGGCATTCGGCAACATGGTCGATGCGTCGCAATCGAATAATCCCACCGTCTCGGCGGCTTTGGATTCGATTCGATCGAAGCTGTTTGAGAGCGAGCTGATGAAGGCGAACTTCGTTTTCGTTACCTCCAACGAAAATGATGCGGCGAAGCTCAACGAGCAGATTGCCGGCAAGGATTTGAGCGCTTTCCGTGATCCGCTGCAAAAGGCGCCGGATCCGACCAAGCCGGTGGTTTATGATCCTTCCTCCATTTTCCTGATTAACGGCAAGCTGACCGCCATGCCGGATCAGGTAAATCACACGGAAGAGATCACGCTTCAGATGACCTTCACTCACGTGCAAAGCCGCCGGCTGGTGGAGAATCTGCAGTTCACGCGCACTTATATGTGGCATCCGAAGAAGCATGTGTGGGAACAGCAGAGTTAATCGCGGCAAGAGAATCGAAACGAATGCGATCTTAGTCAGGAAGGATGGATCTATGTTGAAAGCATCTACTATCGGCCGATTGCTCGGCGTGAATGTGATGTGCGCGGCGTTACTGGTGGGATCGACGGGTTGCCCGTCGGAAGACCATGAGCCGCCGATGACGCCGAACGATACGACTTCTGAAACCGGCATGCCCGAGCCGGTGGCCCTGGATCAATTGAATGAATTGATCGGCGATGCCTCGGAATATCTGGTTCGCGAGATGCCGAATATCCCCGAGGTGAAGTCGGCGGGGAACCAGATGGTCTTCGCCGTGCCTCCGGATCTGGAGCATGATCCGGCCTACCCGGATGGCCGGCTTCGCGCGGCGCTGGCGAGCCTGAAGTCGAAGCTTCAGGAGAGCGAAATCTTCCGAAACGATTTCGTGGTGATCACCGGCACGCAGGCGGAAAATAACCGGATTCTGAATCAGGTGGCGGGAAGCAATACGTCTGCTTTCCGCGATCCGCTGCAGCGCACGCCGGACAAAACCAAGGCAGAGACTTACGATCCGACCACTGTTTATGTGATGACGGGCAAGTTCTATCAAATGACCGATCCGAACCCCGGCCTGCGGGATTATCGCCTGCACATCACGGTGGTTTCGCCGCAAACCCGGCAGGAAGTGATCCATTATGAATTCCACCGGACGCTGAAGTGGAATCACAAGACCGGGCAGTGGAAAGAGACCACTTAACTTCAGATTTTAGAGGAACTTATCATTGCCGCCGGCGAGTCAAAGGTGACCCGCCGGCGGCGATGACATAAAATAAGACTGGGAAGGAGACGCTCGATGCGATCCCGTATTTGGAAATTTGGCGCGATGCTATTAGTCGCGGGTTCAACCGGTTTGCTGGGCTGTGGCCCGGGCCCGGACAACGTGATGGCCCCCAACACCGCCGCCCCCGATCCGCTGCCGGAAGGGGCTTATCCTGAGATCGTCCTGCTCAATGGGCTGGAACATGTGGTCGTGAAGGAAAAGCCGACGGTTACCGGCCCCACCAGCGAAGGGCCGCTGAATGTGCGCGTGCCGATTCGATCGGTCACCGACGAATGGCTGCGCATTGAATATCGATTCATGTATTCAACCGCGGACGGCGAGCAGTTGACGACCGATCCGATCTGGCACCAGCAGCAGATTGCGCCGCGCACGCGGGTCTTTTTGCAATCCAACGCGCTGAGCCAGCGTGCCACCAAGTGGCAGTTGGAAATTCGCGGACACTGATTCTTGGTTGCTAGTTGTTAGTTGCTAGTTGGCGGCGTCTTTCTAGCAACAAGTAACTAGCAACTCTCTTTGAAGGAGCCATCATGCGTCATGGAGTGTTCTTGAAGATTGTCGCCTCGATTGCTTTGGTTTTGGTGATGGGTTTTTGCTCGCGCGGGGCGTGGGCACAGGATGGCGCTCCGATTGTGAAGAAGGCTCCGCCGCGCATGGCAGGAGGCGGGGACGCGCCCGCGGACAGCGGTGGGGATTCGGCGATGCCGGCGCAGAAAGCCGGGCCAAGAACAGCCTCCAACGCCACGGCCGAGCAGATGAAGCCGCCGGCGGATGAGGTGATCGATTCGTTCAAGAAGGCGTATCGCAAAGCGGGAAGGCCAAAGCTGCTGATCCTTGTGGGCCTGGCGCGCGATCCCCTTCACGATCCGGGACAGGGCGGCATTGTTGGCGGTAAAGCTCAAGGCGTTGGCGTAGGTGAAGATCTTTCTTTCACGGATACCACTGGCATCACGGAACTGCTGGAAAACGGCATCGGTGAAATTTTGAATGATGACGGCACGATCAAACTGGTCGATCGCGCGGCGCTGGTTGAGAAGGATCGTCGCGATGCGGAATCACTAGCGCAGAATGATGCTGACGAAGCGATCGACGCGATGGCCCGCAAAGTGAACGCCGACCTGGTGCTATTCATCAAGTTTCGCCCGACCACGCTCGCCAACGCGGGGCAGACGAATTATGCGTTCAGTTGCATCTCTGAATTGAAGGACATCAACACCGCCCAGAAGCTGCCGCTGACGCCGTTCAACTGGGACGGCGAATTGAACAATGAACGGGCGCGAGTTTACTCGGCGGTGCTGTCGAATTTGATTTGCCAGCGATATGCCAAATGGCAGGCGGCGACGGGCGGGTTGCGCGATATGAGCGTGAAGATCATCTCGTTTGCCGACAGCCAGGCCCCCGCAAAAGTTCGCCGTTTGCTGAAGAAAATGGACGGCGTGGATGGCGACGTGGATATGTCCACTGAAACCACGACGGACGGCGGAACGAACGCCACCTATGAATTCCAATTCGACGGCAACGGCGCCGATCTGCAGGATGCGATCACCGACGCGGCAAAAGGCGCGGGCCTGCCGCTGGCGGTGCTGGATCAGAAAAAAAATTCGATCATCTTCCGCGTGGGCGGCGATGGAGCCACCGCGCAGGCGCCGGATTGGTGGCTGATTTCAGATGCGAATCCAA
>DATAPK010000029.1:0-5498 GCA_036265245.1 Tepidisphaeraceae bacterium
TTAAAAAGTTGTTTCAAAACCCATTTCAACGACGGACGCCGGTGTCTGAGGTATTCCGAAGACCCGGATTCTCCCTTCAATCATCCCGCCTCTTCGAAGTCCCTCAAAGGCCGCATCTGAATTTTGCAACAACTTCTAAACCCCAAGCGACGGACATTGTTCACCCTGAAAATAAACCGCATGCGGAGCGCAATCCTCTCGCAGAATCTCCTCCAACGGCGAATCCGATGTAATTTCAAAAGAAATGATGTCCGCGAATTTCCCGGCGGAAATCGTCCCCACGTCAGATTCCATTCGAATCGCTTTGGCAGCCCGAATCGTTGCCATCTGCCATAAACTCTGAACATCGACTGCCGGCGCCAGTTTTCTCAGCAGTCGAAGATCCTCCACAAGATTCAGATCCCGCGAACTCGCGCAACTATCCGTGCCCACGGCGACGTTCACGCCGCGCGCCAACATCTCCCGCCAGCGGTGCGGCGGATGCCCAAAATACGCGTGCGTGCGCGGGCAATAAACCACACTCGCCTTGCCCGCCGCCAACAAATCCAGCTCCGCGTCATCACAATAATTCACGTGCGCCAGCAATGTCGGATAATCCAGCAACCCGATCTGCTTGGCCAATCGGATCGGCCCGCCCGAAAATGTCGGCACGTGATCGTCCCACGTCAGCCACGCATCCCACAAATCCCGAAATGGCCCGCTGTTATTCGCCAAAAACGTCGCCTCATGCTCCGTTTCCGCCAAATGCGTCGCCAGCGGCAATTGCTGCAACCGAGCGACTTCTAAACATCGCCGATACGCATCAATTTCAACCGAATACGGCGCATGAGGCGTCAACCCGATTCGCAAATGGTCATTTTCATACCTGCGATCCGTCGCCAGCGCCAGCCGCTCCTCCAGCAAAACACGTCGCTGCGCCATCGCCATGATCTCGCCGAAACTAACAACGCGAAGCCTCGCATCGCGCAGCAGCGGCCGGGACAGATCAACTTGTCGCGAAATATCCCCCACGCAAGTGACGCCGAATCGCCCGCACTGCGCCACGCCAAGCGAAATCGCCCGCGTCACTTTCTCCGCCATCTCCTCCGGCGTGATGCGCGTGCGCCGCAGCATGCCGATCAACCAACCTGCAAACCCGCCCGTCGGAGGCGGGCCGCAATCGCAATCGGATAATTCCAGATGCACATGCGCGTTCACCAACCCCGGCATGAGAATGCTTCGCGGATAATCGATCACCTCGGCATGGGGATGTTGTGCCCGAAGAGAATTCGCCGCGTCTACGCCGACGATCCGCCCCGACTCAATCAACGCGCCCCCATCCCGCAGAATCGGACGATCCATCGGCGCAACCCACTTGGCTTGCAGAAGCAGAGATCGGGCATCGCTCAAGGCTGATCCTCGGTCATTTCCCCGGCCAGCATCTTCGCGACCTGTCTCGCATTCAAGAGCCGCGCCTCCGCAATCTTGCGAACCGCCTCGAAATGGAATCCATCCTTCAAGCGTGCTTCCCAGTAACCATACTGATCGCGCTTCTCCGCCCCTTCGGCAAGCTGGTTCACCCCATCCCCGATGCGGGTAATCTGGATCATCTGCATCACCAACCCGATCACGCCAAAGTCATCGAGATTCACCGCATCCGCCAGCACACGCGCTTCATCCGGCACCGGCGCGCGGTGCGACATCTCATGAAGCAGTCGCGCCGCGCGATCCAGCAAATGTTCGTCAATCTGAGAATCAAACAAACTCACCAGCAATTCGGCCCCTTGCTCGGCTCGATCCTTCAGATTGGTGCGCCCGAATTTTCCTGTAGTGGGGGGCTTGGCCTGCCGAACCGGCAACTGCAGCGCATAACACGCCAGCTCCAGCGCATCCAAATCAGGCTCCGTCCCGCCAAGATGCATCGCGATGAATCGCTCGCAACGGTTCCACAAGCGCGCAGCATCATCCAGCAGTCGCGGGCCCTTCGTGTCGTGATCGTCAACGACTCCCAGTGTCTGCTGCAAGCGGCGGCGCACTTTGGCTTCCAACGGCATCTCGCATCCCTGCGAAAAAATCACCCACGGTCAGAAGAAATCCGAGTATATGAAACCCCCGCGCCCAGACATAGCACCATTTCCGATTGTGTCGGATTTTGTCAAAAGATGTGGATAACTTTCGTACCGCCGCTTGCGGCTTAGCGCTGCATTAGCGCTTAAACCGCAAGCGGCGACGAATAAATCACTTCGCGGCTTCCGTCGCAATAACCGTTGTCGCGCTCTCCAATCCATCCGAGTTGGCTTTGAGAGAAATTTTCCCCGCCTCGCCCGGCTTCGAGCGAATGATCACCAGGCACAGCCCGTTGAATGCTTTGCGTTCGCTGGCCTGGAACGGTTCAAAGCTGGTCGGATCGCCATTATCAACCGCCGCGATTTCGCCCGGCCCGGTCACTTCAAACTTCACCAGATTCTTCGATCGTGGCACCATCTGCCCATCCTTGTCAGCGATCGAAACCGTGACAAAAGACAGATCCGCGCCATCCGCATGAATCGTCGCACGATCCGGCTGAAGCGTCATCTTCGCCGCCGCGCCGGTTGTCTTCATCGTATCCTCGGCCCACTGCTTACCGTTCTTATATGCAACCACATGCAACTCGCCCGGCTCATACTTCACATCATCCCAACGCAGGCGATACTCATACTGCCCCTTCTTCTTACGCCCCAGCGATTTCCCATTCAGGAAAAGCTCGGCCTCATCGCCCGATGTGTAAACATGCACCGGCGTAACCTGACCAACCCGATCCGGCCAATTCCAGTGCGGCAGGATATGCGCCATCGGAAAATCCGGCCGCCAAACCGATTGGTAAAGATAGAAACGATCCTTCTTAAATCCCGCCAGATCGATAATGCCGAAATAACTGCTGCGAGAAGGAACCTGGATCTTGCCACGCTCTTTCAACTCCGCCGCCATCGCTTCTTTTTCAGCCGGATCAGTGAAGTTCAGCAGAATCGTTGCATCCCCGCCATAAGGCGTCGGCTCACCGATGTAATCAAACCCCGTCCACACAAATTCGCCGGCGACGAACGGAAATTCTTCCTGCCCCTTAAACTCCGCATCCGGCGGCGTCGCCCAGCGCGGCGCATACAAATCATAAGAGCTCATCTGAAAATCGCCTTCACCTTTGCTCTTATCATTCGACACAGGGAAGAAATATTCCCCACGCGTGCTGATGCACGAAGCCGTCTCCGATCCATACAGCGGGATGCCCGGATTCGCGCTGCGGAAATGCCCGTACTCCGTCGGCTTGTAGTTGTATCCAAACACATCAACGTATTTCTGAAATCCGTTGTACCCCGCGCGCTGATCGTTGCACGCCGCGCTCACCGGACGCGTCGGATCCTCTTCGTGCGTAATCTCCTGCAACGCCGCCGCAATCTGATGTCCCGCCGGCGAACCCTGCTCGTGAATCTCGTTGCCGATGCTCCAGATAATGATCGACGGATGATTCCGATCTCGCCGAAGCTCCGCACGCCAATCCTTTTCATGCCAATCCGGAAAGAGTAAATGATAATCATTCCGCGTCTTCCCCGCCGCCCAGCAGTCAAACGATTCATCCATCACCAAAAAGCCCATCTGATCCGCCAGATCCAGAAGCTCCGGAGCAGGGGGGTTATGGCTCGTGCGAATCGCGTTGCATCCCATCTCACGCAAGATTTCAAGCTGTCGCTGCAACGCGCGTGTATTCAGCGCGCTTCCGAACGCACCAAGATCATGGTGATCGCACACGCCGTTGATCGGCACGCGCTTGCCGTTAAGCAAAAATCCATTGTCCGTGGTGAATTGAATCGTGCGAACGCCGAACGGAGTTTCATAAACGTCCGTAACTTGTCCGCCCGATTCCACCGTGCAAACCGCGTGATAAAGATGCGGAGAATCCACTCCCCAAAGCTTGGGATTGGCGATCTTAATCTGCGAATCCGCCGTCTGACTCCCGCCTGCGGCAACCGCAAGCTTGTCCGTCGTCAGCGATGCAACTGGCGTTGCCGATTTCTCGCCTTTCGCATCCGTATCATAAATCGCAACCGTCAACTTCGCGTCGGCATCCGCTTTCCCGCGATTGTCGATCGTCGTCTTGATATCCACCGTCGCCGAATCGTCCTTCACCTCAGGCGTCGTGATATAAGTCCCCCAGTGCCCAACATGCAGCGGCGCTGTCTTAACCAGCCACACATTTCGATAAATTCCTCCGCCCGGATACCAGCGCGACGAATTCTGCGGATTGTCCAGCCGAATCGCCAGCACATTCTCGCCGCCAACTTTAATATAAGGCGTGAGATCGACGCGCCACGACGCATACCCATAAGGCCAGCCGCCCACGAATTGACCATTCAGCCAAACCGTCGCATATGCCATCGCCCCGTCAACATCGAGATAAATCTGCTTGCCCTGATCTTCCGCGCCGACTTTGAAATGCTTCCGATACCACGCCTTCCCCCACCAAGGCAGCTTGCCGGTCTCGCCAGGATATTCCTGCTTGAACAGCCCTTCGATACCCCAATCATGCGGCAGATTCAGTTGCCGCCAGTTGCTGTCATTGAAATCCGCCTTGGTGTACGCAACATCCTCACCAAGATTCCCCTCCGGCCGGCTCGGCTGCGTCGTTGCCGCCGCGGCCTTCAGAAATTCATTCCCCGTCGCCATGATCCATTGCTTGATGTCTCGATAACTCAAATCAACTTTGCTGTCCGGCGGATCATCCTTCTGAAAACGCCAGTCAGCATTCAGGGATATCCTCTCTCTCGCTTCTTGTTTCTGCATCGTCGAACAACCCGTGATTGGAATTAACATCGCCATCGATATCGCGCACATCAAAGCTCTAAATCGCAAGCGCCGTCTCCTTCCTACTTAGATTTCTCAATCTCAACCGCAAACACCTGTGCCTGACCAAACATATTAGAACGGAAAACAACCCATTTGTCGTCAGGCGTAAACGTCACATTCGGCTCCAGGTGATAATCATGCTTCGACATGTTTACCAGCTTTTCCCGCGAGACGCTTCCATCCGCCTGAACTTTGAACAGGTTAATCCACATCCCGTCCTTCGCGAACGCCACCTGCCCCGGATCGCCCCCATCCCCCGCGAACATTTTATTATCATGAGAAATGTTGTAGTGCACCGACCACCAATCCCGCTCCAAGTGATATCGAGTCCGATCCCCCGTGTCGATATTCACCCCCGCTATCCAAAAAACCTGACTTCTCGGCGTCTGAAGGTCATACCAAATCGTCTTCCCATCCCTGCTCCAAAACTCATGCCCCGCAATTTCCATATCCATTGATCGCTGATGCATCAATTTCAATCCCGTGCCATCCGTATGAATCGTCCAGATGCGATCCACCTCGTGCCACGATCCTTCATGGCAGAACATCAATAAATTCGGATCGGTCGGCGAAAATTGTAAATGATTCAGCCACGCATACGCATACCCAAAAATCTTCATCTCCCCGGTTTTGACGTTCAA
>DATAPK010000030.1:0-3946 GCA_036265245.1 Tepidisphaeraceae bacterium
CGCGGCTACAATCGAATAACGTCCTTTAGCATCACACAATTTCGTCTGCTCGAATGATCCGATCGACAGCAAGAACCACGATCATAAATTCTCAAGAAGCGATAAAACCGCCGCGTCTTCAGCGCATAGATCCGCGTGCGAGCGCCCATTTTTCCGCGATAACCGTCTCTTCAGCGTCCCATCCAGATAGCAAGTAATGACCGCCGGATGAATGTAACATTTCCTGCAAACCGCCGTCGTATTCCCCAGTCGGCCCGCAACCTCCGCAATCGCCGATTTGATATTTCGCAAATTCGCGGCCTTCGTGCTCGGCTTTTCCGCACCCTTCAACGCACGCGCCGCCAGCACCGTGCCCGCCCAGGTGCGAAAATCCTTCGCCGTGAGTTCCGCGCCACTGATTTCACGAAGATAATCGTTCACATCACCCGACTTCACATCGTGCTGCTTCCCCTCTTCATCGAGATATTCAAAAAGCTGTTGCTGCGGAAGCTCCTGGCATTTGCGCACAACCTTGGCGATCCGCTTGTTCGCCAGATCGATTTTGTGCTCCACGCCGCTCTTGCCCCGAAACTCGAAGATGATTTTCTTCCCCGCCACCTTCACATGCCTGTTCCGCATCGTCGTCAGCCCAAAAGAATGATTCGATTTCGCATATTCATCATTCCCCACACGAATGAACGTTTGCTCCATGATGCAGACCAGCGCCGCCAAAACCTTTTCTCGCGCCAGCCCGCTCTTCGCCAGATGCCGCCTCGTCATCCGGTGAATTCGCGGCAGCGCATGAGCGAAATCGATCATGTGATGGTACTTTGTCGAGTCGCGAACCTCGCGCCACCGATCGTGATATCGATATTGCTTCCGCCCCCGCGCATCCCTTCCAATCGCCTGAATATGGCCGTTGTCCCACGGACAAATCCAAACCTCCTCCCACGCCGGCGGAATCGCCAGCGCTTTGATTCGATTCAAAGTATGCGGATCGTGAATGACTCTCCCCTTCGCGTTCACATACTTAAACCCCTTCCCCGCGCGCACCCGTTTTAATCCTTGCACATCATCATTGACATAACGTAACCCCGCCTTTTTCGCGTAGTGTCGATTCGCCTGCAAACCATGAGCATCTTCATCCGACTTTTTCATTCACAGCCGATCATCCCCAAAAACCGACCTCCCCGTCATCAGGAATTGCCTGAATACTCAATTCCGATTTCGCCATCCTCGATAAAAGCGACATGATTTAATCCGCTACAAGCGGCAAAACTTCCGTGAAATCGCCCTTTGACAGCCAAAATCTTTCAACTTCATCCATTCCCCGCTCGCGTTAACAGCCTTAAGATGAAATTCGCATTCGCAAGGCCCGGAGGACTTGCCAAATTATTTCACAACGCTGAGGAGTTCCTTCCGCGATGTCACCCGATGAACTACAGGCCCGCATGGCGGCGATCGTTGCCTCCTCCTACGATGCGATCGTCAGCAAAGATCTCAACGGCATCGTCAAAAGCTGGAACCACGCCGCCGAGCGAATCTTCGGCTTCACTGCCGATGAAATGATCGGCCAATCCATCACCAAAATCGTCCCGCCCGAGCGCATCGACGAAGAACCGATGATCCTCCAGAAGCTTCGTCGCGGCGAACACGTCGATCACTTTGAAACCATCCGCGTCCGCAAAGACGGCCGGCGAATCGACATCTCCGTCACCATCTCCCCCGTTCGCGACGCCACCGGCCAAATCATCGGCGCTTCCAAAATCGCCCGCGACATCACAGACCTAAAACGCTCCGCCCGCGAGCGCGAACGCCTCCACGAACTCGGCAAAGCCATAACCGGCCAGTCCGACCTCCACACCCTCGTCCAACTCATCACCGACGCCGCCACCGAACTCTCCCGCGCTCAGTTCGGCGCTTTCTTCTACAACGTACTTAACGAGCACGGCGTAGCCTACACGCTTTACACTCTCTCCGGCGTCCCACGCGAACACTTCGATCAATTCCCCATGCCGCGCAATACCGCCGTCTTCAAACCCACTTTCGACGGAACCGCAATCGTTCGCAGCGACGACATCACCAAAGACCCTCGATACGGCCACAACGAACCGCACTACGGCATGCCCAAAGGCCATCTCCCCGTGCGCAGCTATCTCGCCGTCCCCGTCATGTCCGGCGACGGTGCCGTCCTCGGCGGACTCTTCTTCGGCCATTCCACGCCCGGCGTCTTCGACGCCCAGGCTGAAACCATCGTCGCCGCCATCGCCGCCCAGGCCGCCATCGTCATCGAAAACGCCCGACTCCATCGCGAACTCAAAACCAACGAAGCTCAGTTCCGTCAACTCTCCAACAGCATCCCCCAACTCGCCTGGATGGCCCGGCCCGATGGTTCCATCACTTGGTACAACGATCGCTGGTACGAATACACCGGCACCACTCCCGAAGATCAAGAAGGCTGGGGCTGGCAATCCGTCCACGATCCCAAAGAGCTTCCCCGCGTAACGAAAAAATGGAAAGACGCTCTCGCCGCCGGCACGCCCTGGGAAGACACCTTCCCCCTGCGCCGCCACGACGGCATCTTTCGATGGCACCTCTCCCGCGCCCAGCCCTTTTACGACGATGAAGGAAAAATCAAACATTGGTTCGGAACCAACACCGACATTACCGCACAACTCGAACTCACCCGCGATCGCGATGAGCTTCTCAACGCCGAGCGCGCCGCCCGCTCCGAGGCCGAGCGCGTCAGCCGCATGAAGGACGAATTTCTCGCCACCCTCTCGCATGAGCTCCGCACGCCTCTCAACGCCATCCTCGGCTGGTCGCAGCTTTTGCGGCACGATTTCAGCGATACAAAAATGCTCGGCGAAGGCATCGCCGTCATCGAGCGCAACGCCCGCGCCCAAACACAACTGATCGAAGATCTTCTCGACATGAGCCGCATCGTCTCCGGCAGAATCCGTCTCGATGTGCAGCGGGTAGACCTCGCCGTCGTCGTCGATTCCGCCATCGAATCGATCAAACCCTCCGCCGACGCAAAAGAAATTCAGATCCGCAGGTTGCTCGACCCCCTCGCCTGTTCCGTCGCCGGCGATCCCAACCGTTTGCAGCAAGTCGTCTGGAACCTCCTCAGCAACGCCGTCAAGTTCACGCCCAAGGGAGGAAAAATCGAAATTCTCCTCGAGCGCGTCAATTCACACGTGGAATTAACCGTCACCGACACCGGCCAGGGCATCACGCCCGATTTCCTTCCTTATGTTTTCGACCGCTTCCGGCAGGCCGATTCTTCCACGTCGCGCAAGCACGGCGGTCTCGGTCTGGGTCTCGCCATCGTCAAGCAGCTCGTCGAATTGCACGGCGGAATCGTCCGCGTCAAAAGCGCCGGCCAGGGACAAGGCTCCTCCTTCTCCATCGCACTCCCCGTCGTCGTCATTAAACACGATGAGCAAAAACGCGAGCATCCCTCTTCCTCCACCTTCGCCCAAGCCTTCGACTACGACGCCATCTCACTCAAAGGCGTCAAAGTTCTCGTCGTCGATGACGAAGAAGATGCTCGCGAACTCATCAGACGCTTGCTGACTGCCCACCACGCCATCGTCCATACCGCCCATTCCGCGCCCGACGGTTTGGAAAAATTAAAATCCGAACTCCCCGGCGTTCTCATCAGCGATATCGGCATGCCCTCCATGGATGGATATCAATTCATTCGCGAAGTGCGAAATCTTCCCCCCGACCAGGGCGGCAAAACCCCCGCCGTCGCACTCACCGCCTTCGCACGCTCCGAAGACCGAACCCGCGCCATGATGGCCGGCTACCAAATCCACATCTCAAAACCCGTCGAACCCCACGAACTCATCGCCACCGTCGCCAGCCTCGCCGGCCTCCGCGGGTGAACAATCTAATGATGTAAGAAACCGAATCGCTTCCCCGCCGCGCCCCTCTCAACCCAAAACAACTTCCCGCGCCT
>DATAPK010000031.1:0-3779 GCA_036265245.1 Tepidisphaeraceae bacterium
CGATGCCATACCGATCAAACGCCTGCACATCCACCGCCTGCGGCGCAACGTGCATCCAGCGCACATAATTGCCATTGCAATCGCGAATCTGCTTCGCCGTCAGATCGTGCATCCATTCCGGATACGCCTGCCCAATCCCCGCCCACTCATTCGTCGCCCGCTGCGCAAACCCCTTCAAATAAACAAACTTGTCATTGATATAAACCCCGCCCGTCCCCGCGCCCCCCTTAAAATCCACCTTGCGAAACCCCGTCGTCGTCTTCACAACATCCACCACCTTGTCATCCACTTTCAAAATCGTGTAAACGTCATAGAGATACGGATCATTCACGCTCCAAAGATGCGCATCCGCCAAATGTCCCGTCACCTCAATCGGAGATTTTTCCCCCGACACCATATCCAGTGGCTCGCCACTCAATTTCGCGCGAACAATTCCATCCCGATCGACAACAACACCTTCCATCGCCACCGTCGCCTGATCGTCCGATCCGTTATGCACCTGCGAATCCACTGTGATGTCCGCGCTATGATCCGCGACGGAAATATTCGAAGGATAAATATATGTCCCCTGCGTCTGCAGCCCGTCATAAACCGGAAGTGTCTGATAAATCTTCCCCGTCACATCCAGCCACACCCGCCGATTGATCCCGCCATAATTCGGATTGGTCGCATTCGCATTCCACTCAAATGTCGTCTTCGTCGCCTGCTCGGCATACGTCGTTCGATTGTCAATCCGAACCGCGAGCACATTCTCCTGATCCCCAAAATTCACGCCGCCGCTCAGATCGATCCCATAAGGCGTAACCCCATTTTCAGACAACCCAACCTGCTTTCCATTCAAAAAAATCTGCCCCGCCTGCCGCATTCCTTCAAACTCAATAAACACATTCCGCCCCTTCATCGATTCCGGCAGCTTGAAATGCTTGCGATAAAACGCCAGCCCCCGATATGCCCCGCGATCCCCGCCGCTGTGCGAAATAATCGTCCGAAACGAATCCACATCGTTAAACGAGTGGGGCGTGCTCACCACCTCCCACTTCGAATCGTTAAACCCCGCTGCCTCAAACCCCGAAATATCTTCCTCCGGCTTCGCCGCCCGCACAAATCGCCAATCCGCATTAAAATCAAACCTCTCGCGAGGCGAATCCGGCAGCTTGAATTTGTCCTGCCCAAAAGCTGCAAAAATAACGAAAACCCCCAGAACGACCGCCGCGCTTCTGATCTGCATGGCCCGCATTCTATAAAAGCGACCCCTGCCACGCGAATCACGAAATCGGCACATCGACCTGCGGCTTATTTGGATTGGAAGGATCAAGATACAACGGCCGAATCGAACGAATCCGCTCCGAAATCCGCTGCTGCTGCGCGAAAATCTCCCGATTCACCGAATTCATCGCCCGCTCATCTGCGCGATAAATATCCCCCGTCAACGTTCTCGCGATCGCCGACTCCACATGCTGCGTCCGCGCGCACTCCTGCCACATCGCCCGCACCACCACATTCACCCCGCCCTCGCCAAAACTAAGCAGCCCCCATCTCTGCGGCAATTCCTTCTTCTGAATCATCCCCGCCGGCGCAAGGATATAATGCAGATTCGCCATCGGCTGCGCCAAACACGATTTGAATTTCCCCAGCGCATCACATTGCCGCGAAGAAGGGCGGCGATATCTCCCTCGCCTCTTCGATTTCGCCCGCTTCTCTGTCATGCAAAACGCGAACTGCCCCTGCTCGCCTTGATCTCGCAAAAAATCCGCGCGCGATGCTTTGCACTCCACAAAACAAACCTGCGGCAATTCGTACGGAGCCGTGATGTAGTTATGCCAGGGCCGGAAAATCCCCGTCCCCACCGCGTCGATAATTCCAAGCGGCATGAGCCGAACTTCAGCCGCGATGCACCGATAGCCGATCCGAAAAAGCCACCGGCACGCTTCCTTCTTCAACGTTTTATGCAGATCCGTCTCTCCAGCCATGAGGCACTCCTTTGCCTTTGGAAATCCGAATGTGCCACACCCACCGCCAAAATTCAAACACCAGGGGGCTTCAAACAACCGTTTGCAATCCATGTTACAGAATGCCGCTTGACCGAAAAATGGTTGCGTGAAAGAATGAATAGGCCGGAGATTCAATGAGCCGAAAAGCTTTGGTCGTCGAAGACGACACGCTGCTTGCCGATTTGCTGGCCGAGATTCTTCGGCAACTGGGCTTCGAGCCCACCAAGTTGCATGAGGGCAAGCCAGTCGTCGAGTGGGTGCGCCAACATCAGCCCGATCTTGTCTTGCTCGATCTGATGTTGCCCGACCGCAACGGCTACGACATCTGCGAAGAACTCAAGCTCGATCGCACCACCAATCTCATCCCCCTGGTCATCGTCACCGCCCGCGCCCAGCACGAAGACAAACTCCGAGGCCTGCGCGTCGGCGCCAACTTCTATCTCACCAAACCCTTCGGCATTGACCAACTCGAACAGGCCATCAACCACGTAATGGAATGGCGAACCGAATTGGAAAAAGGCGGCGCCGAGGGAGAAGTTCACTTCCAACTCAACAGCGACATCCAACATCTCGAAGAACTTAACCACCTGCTTTCATCCCTTTACCTCTTCAGCGGATTAACCGCCGAGCAGGTGCAGCAACTTACGCTGGCCGTACGCGAAATGGGCATCAACGCCATCGAGTGGGGCAACCGCAAACAGATCGATCAGCCCGTGACCGTGACCTATCGCATCGATTCAGAAAAAGTAACGATCGTCATCCGCGATTCGGGCCCAGGCTTCAATCGAAATCTGCTCACCCACGCCGCCAAGATAGACGATCCCACCGCCCATCTTGAAGTCCGCGAATCCATGGGCATCCGCGTTGGCGGCTTCGGAATCCTCATGACCCGCGGCCTCGTCGACGAACTCCAATACAACGACGCCGGCAACGAAGTCCGCCTCATCAAACGCTTTACCCCCCAACCCAGCGAAACCACTCCTCAAAAATGACCCCTATTTTCCTGTAACCGCGACGCCTGCGTCGCCTGATTTTCGTTGAGAGAGAGTGCCGGAGGCGTCGCAGCTACCGTTTTCAAGCGGAAACCAATTTCGACAACCCCCGCAAACTCGCCTCCGATTCCCGCACAAAACTCCACCGCCCCCGCCAATCCCGCCTGAGAATCTCATCAAACCCCTGCCCGCTGACAACAACGCGCCGAAGAATCTTTCGTTGCCCTTTGCAAAGCAACGGCAACCGTGCCGCGCTGTTCGTTGCCAGCGAATCAACAATCGCTTTGAGAATATCCTCCCGCTTCGTCGCGAGCGTCAGATTGTTGATCGCCCCCGTGCGCTGCTCCACACTCATCCGATCCCCCGCGAGATAAGGCGTAAACACCTCGCTTGCGATTTCGCGTCCTTTCGACACCTCACCCAACAACCGCTTAAACCTCGCCCACGAATAATCCGAAAACAACTGATCGTGCGCCCAAAGAATCGCCGACCCCGCCGCCGCGACCGTGCTCACCGACATCCACTTTCTCCCAATCCCAAACGCGCGCGTGATCAAATGCTCATTCACATGCGGCCGATCCGTCAACAGCGCCAGCACATCCGTCGAACCACACGTATTCAGAAGCTGCCCCGGCCGCGCCCCCGTCAAAAGCATCGCCGCACTCGTATCAATCATCCCCGCGAGCACCGGCATCCCAACCGGCAACCCCAACTCGCTCGCGCCATCGCGAATCAATTTTCCCCCAATCTGATTCGACTCCAAAATCTCCGGAAGCAACCCCCCCGGCATCCCCAC
>DATAPK010000032.1:0-1646 GCA_036265245.1 Tepidisphaeraceae bacterium
CGTTTTCCAATAGAGTTTCTGTGAACTCTGTGGCTATGTATTAAATGAACTATTCGCCCAGGTTGCGGCGGAACTTGCGGACCATTTCTTGCGCCACGATCGGCAGCTTTGAGCGCAGCAGATTGGTGCCGTGGAACCAGCCCTGCGGTTCGACGAAGGCCACGTGGTATTCCATGAAGATGGCGCCGGTAGGTTCGGCGAGCTTTGTTGCCTTGGCGTAGGAAGCGAGACCGGTGTAAGGCTCGGTGGGACCAGTTTGGCGCTTGCCGGTGTCGTCGACGGTCAGTGATTGCCAGGAGTTCGGATATTCGGCGTCTTTGACGAACCGCGGATCGGTGACCGATGCGATCAGGATCGAATCGTTGCCTTCCGTTTTCATATTCTGGGTCGTGAGGCTGATGTGTACCTTGCCGAGCAATGTTGATGTGACGAATAGCCAGCGGGGATCGCCGGGTTTTTTGTCGGCGGCGATCTTGCGTTTCTGCATGTCGTCGACAGTGAGTAGTTTCGCCTTGCCGTTCGTGTCGGATTGATCGTTGCCCGCCGCGAGGTTCAATTGCTTGGTGAGATAGTCTTCGCTCCTTAGTGAATCTAACGATCCGAAAGCGACCAGGTAAATATCGACGCGGCGAATGATGGGGCCAGACTCGGCTGCGCCTTCCGATATTTTCAAAATAAAGGGGCTGACGACAGACTTGCGAGTGAAAGTGTCCCAGTCGTATCTGCCGGCAAGGAGTGTTTCAATGACTTGGCGCTGCTGGGCTGGGGCGAGGCCGTCGTCCAGTGTGGGCTTGGGCAGTTGCAATGTTTCTTCGGCGGAGACCTTTACGCCGGAGCCGATGAGCGCGTCGTAGATTGGATTTGCCGCAAGGCACCAGTTGGTCGTGAGCGCCAACAGAAGAAGCGACAGCACGGCGCGGGAAAATCGGAGCGTGAGCGCGCCAGACGGTTTTGTATCCATGAAGCTACCTCCCGAGCACGGTTTCTGTGGACGGTTCCATCTGCCACAGATAGAGGAACGTGGGGAGCTTCGATCGGTCGAGGCCGGGGATGTTGATCGGGATGAGGCCTTTTTGCAGAGGCACGTTGGGAGTGATCGAGTAGGGCGACAGCGCCGGGTCATCTTTGCGGTGGTAGAACACGACGTTTGCATAATCGGCTCCAGCCATCTTTCGCGCGGCGGCGACCGCATTGTCGAGGTAACCGATTTGATCGATGAGGTGCAGTTCCTGTGCCTGCCGGGCGGTGAATACGCGGCCATCGAAGGTTGATTCCTTAGAGCCATCGACCGCTGGCCGGGCTTTGAGCACGACCGTGCGGAAACGGGCGTGGAATTCGTCGGTCATGTCTTGCAAAAGTTTTCGCTTATCGGCGCTGAGTTCCTTAATTGGCGAGCCCAGGTCGATATTGGCGCCGGACTTGATTGGGATGCCCAGGATGTTGAACTGCCCCATCAAATCCTGCAGGTTGTAGACGTTGAGAATGCAGCCGATGCCGCCGGTGACACTGGTGGGATGTGCGAAGACGCTGTCGGCAGCGACGGCTAAATAATATCCGCCGCCGGCACCGACATCCATCAAGCAGGCGACGACTGGCATGCAGGTGCGATGCTTAAACGCCGTGAGATCGCGCCACATGATGTCGGT
>DATAPK010000033.1:0-10832 GCA_036265245.1 Tepidisphaeraceae bacterium
GTCAGCCAGGTGGAAGTCGGCACCGACAGCGAAAGCTATGAATTCGCCCTGCGTGCCATGATGCGCCAAGATCCCGACACGATCCTGATCGGCGAAATTCGCGATCCGTTTTCACTGGGCACCTCGCTTAAGGCCGCCGACACCGGCCACTTGGTCTTCACCACCATCCACGCCACCAACGCCTCCACCAGCATTCAGCGTATTGTTTCACTCTTTGATCCAAACACCCGCGAGCTTCAGCAGCAACAGCTTGGCTTGAATCTCAACGCGATCCTCTGCCAGCGTCTGGCCAAAAAGCGCGAGGGCAAAGGCCGCGTGCCTGTCGTCGAAATCATGATGGCCACGCCGCTGGTGCGCAAATACATCCTCGATGGCGAATTTGAGAAGCTGAAATCCTGCGTCGGCAACAAAGAAGCCGGCAGCCAAAGCTTCGATCAGCACCTGACTGAGCTCTTCATGAAACAGATCATCGACGTGAAGGAAGCCGAGCGCCTCGCCAGCAACGTTGATGCATTAAAACTAGCGCTGCGCGGCATCGGCAACAGCGACACTCGCTTGCGATAACTCCTTTTCCGCATGCGGTTTAGCGCAATCCAATCGCTTGCTTCCCCGTCGTGAACCGATCGGAAGTATGCAACTAATCCCATGCCCCCGTATAATGGTTGAAACAGACGTTTTAACTGGCGGAAGGCTTTTCAATGAGGAAGTTCATGCGGTTTGTATTGATTCTGTTGGTCATCGCCGCCCTTGGTTGGGGCGGCGAACTGTATTTCAACCGGTCTTCCGGCCAGGAAAGCGCCTTCCGCACCACCGCCATTCAGCGCGGCGATCTCCTCGCCACCATTAGCGCCACCGCAACCATCGAGCCCCAGGAAGTGATCGACGTCGGCGCCCAGATTGCCGGCCTGATCAACGTCTTCGGCACGGACGCGGACGGAAAAACCATCGACTACGGCTCGCGTGTGAAAAAGGACATGGTGCTCGCGAAGATCGACGACGCGCTCTACGCCGCCGATGAAATGTCCGCCAAGTCGCAAGTCGCCAACGCAAACGCCGGCGTAACCCGTGCTATCGCGGATCTCGCCCAGATGCAGGCCGCCCTCGAAAAAGCCAAATCCGACTGGGATCGCGCCCAAAAAGCCGGCGAGGCCACCGGCATGCTCTCCGAAGAACAATTCGACGCGTACAAAGCCGCCTACGAAACCGCCAAAGCCAACGTCGGCGTCGGACAGGCCTCCATCGAACAGGCCAAAAGCGCCATCATTCAGGCGCAGGCGACTCTCGATCGCGCTGAAAAAAATCTCGGCTATTGCACTATCTCTTCTCCCGTTGACGGCGTCATCATCGATCGCCGCGTCAACATCGGCCAAACCGTCGTCGCCAGCCTCAACGCACCCAGCCTTTTCCTCATCGCCAAAGATCTCACCAAGCTCGTGGTCTGGGCCTCTGTCAACGAAGCCGACATCGGCAACATCCATCCCGGCCAACCCGCAACTTTCACCGTCGATGCCTTCCCCGGCCAAACCTTCAAAGGCACCGTCAGCAAGGTTCGCCTCAACGCTTCCATGACTTCCAACGTTGTTACCTACACCGTTGAGATCGCCACGGACAATTCCAGCGGCAAGCTTCTGCCCTATCTCACTGCCAATGTGCAATTTGAAGTCGATCGCCGTAGCGATGTACTGATGGTCCCCAACGCCGCCCTGCGCTGGACACCAACCGATCAGCAGATCGCTCCCGATGCAAGAGACAACACCGATGAAACATCCGCCCCCGCAACCCAGCGCAGCCCCACCAGCCACCCCTCCGGAAGAGCCGGTGGCCGTGAACATGGTCTTTTGTGGGCAAAAGACGGCACTTTTGTACGACCCCTCAAAGTTCGCATCGGCCTGACCGATGGCACCAATACCGAAGTGGATTCCAAAGATCTGACCGAAGGCACCGAAATCGTCATGGGTGAAATTCAGCCCGGCGAGGCCGGCGCCGCAGGCGGCGCACGAAACCCCTTCCTCCCCCAATTCGGCAACCGCCGAGGCGGCGGCGGTGGAGGCGGCGGACGACGCGGCGGCTAATCGCGTCAATTTCTGTGCGTAGTTGTGTAGCCGGCGAGCACGCTCGCCGCCAACCCATAACCGGAACGAAACCTTGGACCTCATTCGCCTCGACAACATCCACAAAGTTTATCACCTCGGCGAAGTCGATCTGCCCGTCCTCAAAGGCGTCTCCCTCACCATCGATCGCGGCGAAATGGTCGCCCTCACCGGCGCCAGCGGCTCCGGCAAAAGTACACTGATGAACATCCTCGGCTGCCTCGATCGCCCGACCACCGGCCAGTATTGGCTTGATGGCGAAGATGTCTCCCCGCTCAATTCCGACCGCCGCGCCATGGTCCGAAACAAAAAAATCGGTTTCGTCTTCCAGAGCTTTAATCTTCTCGCCCGCACCAGCGCCCTCGACAATGTGATGATGCCCCTCACCTATACCGCCAGCCATCTCAGCGATCGCGAAGCACGAAAACGCGCCGTCGATCTGCTGAATCTCGTCGGCTTAGGCGATCGCCTCGACCATCATCCCTCGCAACTTTCCGGCGGCCAGCAGCAGCGCGTCGCCATCGCCCGCTCCCTGGTCAACCATCCGCCGCTTCTCCTGGCCGACGAACCCACCGGAAATCTCGATTCGCACACCAGCGAAGAGATTCTTCGCATGTTCCAGCGGCTTAACGCGGAAGAGGGCATCACGATCATTCTCGTCACCCACGATCAAAACGTCGCCGGCCACGCCAAACGCCAGATCGTCATGCGCGATGGTCTGATCGAATCCGGCTTCTTCAACGCGCCCGATGTCAAACCTCCGCCCATACCGGCGTTGCGTGTCTAAATGAATGAAGAGGTGTCCTCATGCGTGCAGTCGTACGAACACTCAAAACCGCAACCATCGCCCTTCGCCGCAATGTCATGCGCTCGATGCTCACCTGCCTGGGCATCATCATCGGCGTCGCCGCCGTGATCGCGATGATGGAGATCGGCCACGGCTCATCCACCGCCATTCAGAAAAGCATCGCCAGCATGGGCGCTAACACCATCCTGATCATGCCCGGCACCGCCGCCAGTGGCGGAATCTCCTGGGGCTCCGGCAGCACCATGACCCTCACTCCCGATGACTGCGACGCCGTCATCCGCGAATGCTCTGCCGTCCGCAACGCCGCCCCCATCGTCCGTGCTCGCTCTATGCAGCTCATTTACGGCAATCACAATTGGATTCCCCAGCAAATCACCGGCACCACCGACGCTTATCTCGATATCCATGCCTGGCCCATCGCCGACGGTGCCTCCTTCACCGATCGCGACGTCCGCAACTCCAACAAAGTCTGCCTGATCGGGCAAACCCTCGTCCGCGAATTATTTGAAGGCCAATCCCCCGTCGGCAAAGACCTCCGCATGGGCAGTGTCACCTTCAAAGTCGTCGGCACGCTCGTCGCCAAAGGCGCCAACATGATGGGCGGCGATCAGGATGATCTCGTCCTTGCCCCATGGACGACCATCAAATATCGCGTCTCCAACCAATCCTCCGGCGGCATCGCGCAAAGCAACGCAGGCGCTTCCAGCAGCGCCGCAAGCGATTCGGTCAACACCCTCAACCAGGTTTACCCCAGCAGCGCAAACGATCTCTACCCCCAGCTTTCCACCGTTCAGCAAGCCGACACACCCAAACCCGTGCGCTTCATCAACATCGATCAGATTCTCTGCGCCGCCACCAGCGGCATGGCCATCCCGCAATCCATCGATCAAGTTACCGCTGTCCTTCACGATCGCCATCACATCCACTCCGGCGAACCCGATGACTTCACCATCCGCGATATGACCGAACTGCAGAAAACCATGACCTCTACCACCACGCTCATGGCTAACCTCCTGCTCGGCGTCGCGTTGATCTCGCTTATCGTCGGCGGCGTCGGCATCATGAACATCATGCTCGTCTCCGTCACCGAACGCACCCGCGAAATCGGCCTTCGCATGGCCGTCGGCGCTCGCTCCCGCCACATCCTCTGGCAATTCCTCACCGAAGCCACCATCCTCTGCCTCGCCGGCGGCGCGCTCGGCATCGTCCTCGGCCGCGGCGGATCGCTTCTCGTCCGCGTCCTCTTAAATTGGCCCACTGAAATCTCCATCCCCGCCATCGTCGTCTCCGTCCTCGTCTCCGCCATGGTCGGCCTGCTCTTCGGCTTCTACCCCGCCCTCAAAGCCGCGAAGCTGGACCCCATCGAAGCGCTACGCTACGAATAAAATTGGAAATGACCAATGACCAAACCAGAATGACCAATCAATGACCAAATCCCAATGCCCAATTTGGGTCATTGGATATTGGGACTTCATTGGTCATTCTGATTTGGTCATTGGCCATTTATCTCCCCCCTCACTGGTCCTTCGTCACCGCACTCAAAATCACATTCTTCAGCAGCGCCTGCCCATACGCCGGCGTATACCCCGTAATTCCCCACGTGTTGGTCCCCAGCAATCCCGTCGTCACATCCATCTCGCTGAAAATTACTCGCCCCTTGCCGCTCTTGATCTCCAGAAGATGCGTATTGTGCGGCTTGGAAACCTGAATCGCATAAGGCCGCAACTGAAACTTCGGTAATTCCAGAGAGGTGCTGTCGATATGCGGAATAATCCCCGTCAAAATCGGATCATCATCCGGCACCACATTCAGATTGCCGTCCGGACAAATAATCGGCAGCCAGTATTTCCTCGCGCTGTCGTCGAAATCCTTCGATCCGCCGCAGCAGTCGATGAACAGCACGCCGCCGTCCTGCACAAACTGAAATAATCCATGCGTCGTCGCGTTATCCGGAAGTTCCGTCGTCGTCCCGGTTAAACAAGCGACCGGATAATCGGTAAATTTCAAATCCGCCGCCAGCACCGGTGTGGCATCAAACAACAATCCCGTCTCCCACCACGCATACCTCGCAAACCGCGGCCACGCCGCCGGCTCCGGGTCCCAGTTTCCCGCATACTGCACTCGCGCCACTGGAATATGCTGCCCCGGCGTTTCAGTCGGCGGCGGAATGTAAGGCGAATCTGTTTTCGTCCGCAGATCCGATTTTCCCGTCGCATAGATCAGCAGATTCAGCGCCATGTTGAACGCTGCTCGATCCCGCTTGGGGTTATTCGCCTGCCACTTGCTCGCCAGATCCTGCGTGCAATGAACCATCAGCTTTCGCGAGCCATTGCTCACCGCCAGCAACTCCGGCTTGGGTTCAGGAATATCGAACTGAATCGTGAATAGATCGTCGTCATCCTTCACCGGGCGCATCTCATATTTTGGAAAAAGCTGCGCCGCCAGGTTCTTTGCAAATTCTGTAAATGCCGGGCTGCCTTTATCCGACTGCGTAAAAATCAATCCGCCGTTATCGACGTAACTTTTCAACCGCTCATAATCCGCTGGCCCAAATTCCGGAGGCGTGTCGCCCGCGATATAAAGAATCGGCGCCTCCATCCACGCCGCCCAAGGCTCCGTCAGCGTCGCCACCTGCCAGTTCAATGGCCGCTCCAGCGCATATCCCGTATACCGCGCCAAGTTGGCCACATCGCGGGGATGATTCTCCCAATTCCCCTCGTATCGCAGTTTGTTCACGATGACCGGATTTCTTCCGCGCGACAAAAACAGCAGCGAAAATGATGTATCGATGATCGCATCCCGCCCGCTATCCTCTCGCCACGCCCCATTAGGCTTCTGGTTTTGAACCACCTGCGTCGCCAGCTCCCGATAAACATCATGGCTCCCCGCAAACAGCATCCCCGATGCCAGCGCCGCGCGCTCCAGTCCATACAGCGAATAGCTGTACCAGCTTCCCTGAACGTTGACGGAATGATCGCCCAATTCAAACCAGGCCAGCGCTTTATCCAGCGACTTCTTTCGCTGCGTGGTCCGCAGCGCGCTCATCGGTTCCATTGAACTGTCGTGCATATAGTCGCGGCAAACCGACAGCGCCGTAATCCCCGCCATCGTCATCGAAAAGCTCGAATCTCCCTGGTGATATCCCCACGTTCCATCCGGCTGCTGGCAGATGATCCAGTGCCGCTCAACCTCATCCCAATACTTGTTCGGCACGGTCAATCCCGCGTCGGCGCAGCTCCATACGCCGATCAAACCATATTGCGAATTGGAATTATCCCAAGAAAAATCTCCCGGCGAATGCACGTTCGGATTCGGCGGGCTCGGCGGCTTTTTCTGGCCCGGGCGATTGAACACATCGTCGTAGGTATACGCCCCATCCTGTTCCGCGCGCAGCAGCCACGATAAATCGTTGTTCAGCGCATCGCGATCCTCCGGCCGATTGTAAATCGCCAGCGCACTCGCCCGCAGCGACCTTGAATAGGTGATCGGCTTGCCCATTTCGTTCGTCGCACTCATCGGAAACTTTTTCAACCGATCGATCAATATTTTCATCACCGGGCTGTTGATGCCGATCCGCTCATCATGCGTCGATTGGCTGCAATGCAATAGCGCATACACCGCCAGCGCATCGATCCCCGCGCGTTCCGCCGGATTCTGTGCGATGCTTTCATCCAGCTCGCCGCTATTCAGATTGATCAGAAGAAAATCGATCCCTTTCTGGATCGTCTTGATAATGTCGGCGTCAGTCAACGCCGCTTTTCGCTCCGTGATATGAATCTCAATCGGCGGCCGCTTGGGTGTCGGCGGCGCGACCACCACCGGCACAGTCGCAGGCGGCGGCGTGGGAATCGATGTCGGCGCCACAACCGGCAGCGGCTTCGGCACCACTACCGGCGGCGGCGGCACCACCACAATCGGCGGCGATGACCGCCGGTTCGATATCACCATCACCAGCACCACAATCCCCCAGACTGCCGCAAACGCGCCCGCCGCCCACAAAATCCAATGCCCCTCGCGCGTCGCCGCCTGCCGCAGATTGTCTCCCAGCGAGCCAATCTCATCGATCGCTACCGGAATCCGCCTCCCGCACGCCGGGCACATCACCGACGCAACGTGATCCGGAATATCCACGTCGAATCGCGTCTCGCAGTTGGGGCAGATAAATCTGTGCTTCATAAACGCTCACTCACGATTCCTCTCACAAACCGGACATCCGCGCCATTCCGTGACCACAACGCCTCGCCCTGCATTGTAACCAACCAATTCGTGAAGAATCGCAATTCTCCACCGCTTGACTTCGACGAGCTCAGTCGAGTCGCGGCTTCGCGGATCGAAGCGGCCCGCTGGCCTGATCCGCGAGGCCGCAAGCGGGCTCACGCAAACGCACAAAAGTATAGACAATTCTACGGATTCTTTTTGTTTCCGCTCATCCCCCGTATCTTTCGCATCGGATGAAGATCGTCCACATCATCACTCGCCTGATCGTAGGCGGCGCCCAGGAAAATACCCTCCTCAGCTGCCAAGGCCAACACGATCTCGGCCACGACGTCACTCTCATCACCGGCCCATCCCTCGGCCCCGAAGGCTCACTCATGGATCGCGCGACCAGCTACGGCTATCACGTTGAAGTCGTCGATTCCATGCGCAGGTCTATCCTCCCCCTCAAAGACTGGCAAACCTACCGCTGGCTGATTCATCGCCTCCGCGGGATCAAGCCCGACGTTGTTCACACCCACAGCAGCAAAGCCGGCATCATCGGACGCTGGGCCGCCCACCGCGCCGCCGTCCCGCGCATCGTTCACACGATTCACGGCCTCGCCTTCACCGCTTCAACATCGCAACTGGTCAACAGCGTTTACAAATCCCTCGAACGAAAAACCGCCCCCATCACCCACGCCATCGTCTGCGTCGCCGATGCCATGCAAGAGCAATCCCTCGCCGCCAACATCGGCCGCCGCGATCAATATTTCACCGTCTATAGCGGTATGGAGACGCAGGCGTTTATCAATCCCCCCGTATCCCGAGAAATCATCCGCCGCGGGCTTACTCTAAAAGACAGCGACATCGCCGTCGGCACGATCGCCAGATTGTTCGATCTCAAAGGCCACGACGATCTCCTCGACATCGCCCCAAAGCTCTGCGCGGAATTTCCCAACCTCCACTTCCTCTGGGTCGGCGATGGATCGCTGCGATCAGAATTCGAGCGCCGCATCGCCGCCATGAATCTCTCCGATCGCTTCATCCTCACCGGCCTCGTCCCACCCGCAAGAATTCCCGAGCTCGTCAACGCGATGGATATCCTCGCCCATCCTTCCCGCCGAGAAGGTTTGGCGCGCGCGCTCCCCCAAGGTGCTTTAGCTCAAATTCCCGTCGTCGCCTACGACATCGACGGCAACAAGGAAGGCCTTCAACCCAACGAAACCGGCTTCCTCATCCCACCCTTCGATCGCGACAAACTCGCCAATGCCATCGCAAACCTGACGCGAGATTCCAATCTCAGACAAACGATGGGTACAAAGGGACGCGCCTTTGCATTGTCACGTTTTGATACCCGCGTCATGGTCGACGCACTGGAAGAAGTCTATCGCAAAATCCCCCCGCAAAATCGCCAATAATCGCACCCCACTCGCTTGCGATTTCGCGCCCTTCCCCTCATCAATTCCCCCTCGCCACAAATCCTCTATAATCCCCCCATGGCATCCTTCCTCGTCATCGGCCCTCACCCCGACGATCACGAACTCGGCATGGGCGGCACCATCGCGCGACTAATCTCGCAGGGTCACAAGGTTCATCTGGTCGACATGACCAACGGCGAGCCCACGCCGCATGGCTCCGTCGAAACCCGCGCCCGCGAATCCGCCGAAGCCGCCAAAGTTCTCGGCGTCGAGCGCACTCTTCTCGGCCTGAAAAATCGCGAAGTCGTTCATGACATCCCCAGTCGCCACAAACTCGCCGCGGTCATTCGGCAACATCGCCCAAATGTCTTGTTCGTCCCATATCCTACCGATGCCCATCCCGATCACGTCGCCGTCACCAAAATCGCCGAAGATGCCCGCTTCGACGCCAAGCTCACCAAATCCAGCATCCCCGGCGAGCCCTGGCATCCCAAACGCATCATCTATTATTTCTGCACTCATCTCCGCATGAGCTTTCAGCCGACATTTTGTATTGATATTTCCGATCAGATCCAAACCAAGATGGCCGCGTGCAATTGTTATCAGTCTCAGGGACTCAGCGCCGAGGGCGGCCTGATGGCCATGGTCAAAACCCTCAACGCCTACTTCGGCGGACGAATCGGAACCGCCTTTGCCGAACCTTTTTTCTCCCACGAAGTAATAGGTCTTGGCGGATTGGATCAGTTGGTCTGATTTTGCACAGATTTGCTTGCCGGGCCAAGGAACGGGTATAACTTCGGCCAGCTTAAACTGAAGGGCTTTCTCATATCGCCGGGCATAAGGCCTCATTCGTATGCAGGAAACGCTGACTAATCTGTTTTTTCTCTTCTCGCGGTATGTCCACATTGTTGCAACCACGCTCATCGTCGGCGGCACGCTTTTCTTTGAAATGGTCGTGCCGGTCGCCATCGGCGAACTGAAAACCGAAGTGCAACTCGCGCTGATGGGGCGAATGCGATGGATTTTCCGCTGGGTGGTTTATACCTGTGCGATCACCTTGATTATCACCGGTGCGATTTCGGCGTATCGTAATTATGACGTGGTGAACGGCCAATTCCTTGAGTTCCTGTCACAAAACTCCAGCCCGCAGAAGATTCAGGCGCTTCAGGACGAATCCATCTTCAATCGGCCGCGAATATGGTTTGTCGCGCATCTCGCCTCGGGTGTTTTGTCTCTGATGATCGCAATATGGCTGGTTCACGGGGGCAGTCCGTCCGATCGGCAGCTTCAGTGGATGCGCTTGAATTTGTTTGTGCTGATGATCGCCATTTTCGTCGCCAGTGCGTCGCGCGGAGCGAGGCAGAATCTGTGGCATCCGGTGATGACGGGGCATGCCACCGATCCAAGCGTTCATGAATGAGTTACAATCCCTGACGTGAGTGATTTATCCGATTCATCGCGGATTGAACTTGCGCCGGGTGTGCATATCGCATCCGACGCGCTGCATATCCAATACACCCGCAGCAGCGGGCCGGGGGGGCAGAATGTCAATAAGCTGAACACGCGGTCGGAGCTTTGGATCGTGGTCGATGACATTGTCGGCATGACGGCGGGAGGGATGGCGCGGCTGCGGCGGCTGGCGGGGAAGCGGCTGACACGCGACGGGCGGATTCATTTGGTGGCGCAGACCGAGCGGTCGCAGGAGCGGAATCGGGCGGCGGTAATGGATCGGCTGCGGCTGATGATCGAGACTGCGATGATCGAGCCCAAGCCCCGCCGGGCGACCAAGCCGTCCCGCGCGGCCAAACGCCGGCGTCTGGATAGCAAACGCCGGCGTGGGGAAATCAAAGCGGGGCGGAAAAGCGCGGGGCATGAGGACTGAAGATTGGTGCTTGAACGGATCGATCCACCGCTTTTCAAGCTTCAATCAGCAAGTATCTCCTCCGATCACTCGTCGTCGAAGTCGTCTTCGTCGTCGTCATCATCGTCGTCGAAGTCGTCGTCTTCTTCCTCGTCGGGATCGTCGAATTCATCCTCTTCGTCTTCGTCGTCATCCTCCTCGTCGTCGTCTTCCTCTTCATCTTCTTCATCGCCGAATTCGTCGTCCTCTTCCTCCTCGAATTCCTCTTCATCGTCATCTTGGAAGTTGTCGCCTTTGTCCTTGCCTTTTTTCTTTGGAGGAGCCGTTTCCTCGGACTCTTCCTCTTCTTCCTCCTCCTCGTCTTCTTTATCGTCATCGCCCTCATCCTCTTCTTCGTCGCGTGCCTTTCGCTTGGCAGCGGAGGGAAGAGTCTGGTCGTCGAGGCCGGGCCAGGTGGG
>DATAPK010000034.1:0-9752 GCA_036265245.1 Tepidisphaeraceae bacterium
GGGCATCCCATTGGCCGAGCGCGCGATCCTTGCGGGCGTGGCGGTCGATGCGGTGTTTGATTCGGTTTCCGTTGCGACGACATTCAAAGAAAAGCTCGGCGAGATGGGGATCATCTTCTGCTCCTTCGGCGAGGCTGTGCAGAAGCATCCCGAGCTGGTGAAGAAATATATGGGGTCGGTTGTTCCCTACAGCGACAACTTTTACGCGACGCTTAACAGCGCGGTTTTTACGGATGGGTCGTTTTGCTACATCCCCAAAGGCGTGCGCTGCCCGATGGAGCTCAGCACGTATTTCCGCATCAATGCGAAGAATACGGGGCAGTTTGAGCGGACGCTGATAATTGCGGACGAAGGCGCGCAGGTGAGTTATCTGGAGGGATGCACCGCGCCGATGCGGGATGAGAATCAGCTTCACGCGGCCGTCGTGGAACTGGTGGCGATGGAGAATGCATCGATCAAATACAGCACGGTGCAGAACTGGTATCCGGGTGACAAAGAGGGCAAAGGCGGGATTTATAATTTTGTGACCAAGCGAGGCAAATGTCAGGGCGCGAACAGCAAAATCAGTTGGACGCAGGTGGAAACCGGCAGTGCGATCACGTGGAAATATCCGTCGGTGATTTTGCAGGGCGATAACAGCGTCGGCGAGTTTTACTCGGTGGCGCTGACGAATAACTATCAGCAGGCGGACACCGGCACGAAGATGATTCACATCGGTAAGAACACCAAGTCGACCATCGTGTCGAAGGGAATCAGCGCCGGTCACGGGCAGAATTGCTATCGCGGGCTGGTGAAGATCATGAAAGGGGCGGAGAACGCACGCAATTACACGCAGTGCGATTCGCTTCTGATCGGCGATCGGTGTGGGGCGCACACGTTTCCGTATATCGAAGTGCGGAATACAACGAGCAAGGCTGAGCATGAAGCCAGCACGAGCAAGATTGGTGAAGATCAACTCTTTTACTGCAAGACGCGCGGCATCACCCTGGAGGATGCCATCAGCATGATTGTCAGCGGTTTCTGCAAGGAGGTCTTCCGCGAACTTCCGATGGAATTCGCGGTTGAGGCACAGAAGCTGCTTGGGGTCAGTTTGGAAGGATCTGTTGGATAATAATTGATTCACCGCAGAGGCGCAGAGAGAAAGCAGGTTGAATTCTCTGCGAGCTATGCGCCTTCGCGGTGAAATGAATTAACGATCAGGAATGAAAAATGGCATTGCTTGAAATCAAGAATCTCCATGCACGGGTCGCGGCGGCGGGGGGGAAGGAAATCCTCAAGGGCGTGAATCTCACCATCGATCGCGGGCAGGTTCATGCGATCATGGGAAAGAACGGCTCGGGCAAAAGCACGCTGGCGCAGGTGTTGGCGGGGCGAGAGACATATGAAGTGACGGATGGCTCGGTGACTTATGATGGGAAAGATCTGCTTGATCTGAGCGCTGAAGAGCGCGCTCGGGAAGGGATATTTCTGGCGTTTCAATATCCGGTTGAAATTCCGGGCGTGAGCACGAGCTATTTTCTGAAGGCGGCGGTGAATGCGGTGCGGAAACATCGCGGTGAGCCGGAGCTGGATGCGATGGCTTTTCTGAAGATGGTCAAAGACAAAATGACTCTTTTGAAGATGGATCAGAGCTTCATGAATCGCGCGGTGAACGAAGGATTCTCCGGCGGCGAGAAGAAGCGGAATGAGATTTTTCAGATGGCGGTCTGCAATCCGGTGCTGGCGCTGATGGATGAAACCGACAGCGGGCTGGATATCGACGCGCTGAAAACGGTTTCGCATGGCGCGAATTCGTTGCGGTCGCCGGAACGTGCAATTTTGCTGGTGACGCATTATCAGCGGATGCTTAATTACATCGAGCCGGATAAGGTGCATGTGATGCTCGATGGGCGGATCGTCAAAACCGGTGATAAAGGCTTGGCGCTGGAGTTGGAAGAAAAGGGATATGACTGGATTGAAAAGGATGCTGCATAATTGAGAAGGTTAGTGGTACGATGACGCAAGTGGCTGAAAAACAATCTGCGCAGGCCTCGCATTTCTTGCGGTTATCCGCTCAATCGATCGACGGCGGACCGTCTTGGCTGAACGATTTGCGCAAGGCGGGCTTAGCGCGATTCGATAGGGTGGGATTTCCGAATACCAAACAGGAAGAGTGGCGGCATACGAATGTCGCGCCGATTGCGCGCATCGCATTCAAGCCCGGGGAAATCGCTACGCCTGACGAGGCGACACAATTCAGCTTTGGCCAGGATGCGGTTTGTGAGTTGGTTTTTATCAACGGGCATTTTTCGCAGAAGCTTTCGCGGCTCGGGAAGCTGCCGCGTGGTGTTGCGGTTCGATCGCTGGCTGAGGCTCGAGATTTGCCGGAGTTACATGGCGTTCTGGGTCAGCATGCGAGCATCAATGCCAATCCGTTTGTCGCATTGAATACCGCGTTTTTGAGCGATGGTGCATATATCCATCTTGCTAAAAACACGACGCTCCAGGGGCCGATCCATTTGCTGTTTTTCTCAACCGAGCAAAACGAACCCACCGTTTCGCATCCGCGCGTATTGGTGGTGGCCGAGGACAACGTCGAAGCGCAGATCGTGGAAAGCTACGTCGGGACATCCGGCAGGTATTTCACGAATGCGGTGACGGAAATTGTGCTGGGGAATGATTGCCGGATCGATCATTGCAAGCTTCAGCAGGAATCACTTGATGCATTTCACGTGGCGAGCATGCAGGTGAAGCTTGGGCGGGCGACGACGTTTGTCTCGCACGCCGCCAGCATTGGGGCGAAGCTTTCGCGAAACGATCTGAACTGCCTGATGGACGGCGAAGGTGCTTACGCGACGCTCAATGGGTTGGTGCTGCTCAAAGATGAGCAGCATTGCGACAATCACACGCTGCTGGATCACGCGCAGCCGAATTGTCCGAGCCATGAGCTGTATAAGCATGTGCTGGCGGGGAAATCGACGGGGGTGTTCCGGGGAAAAATCCTTGTGCGCCAGCCGGCCCAGAAGACGGACAGCAAGCAAAACAGCAAATCGCTTTTGCTGAGCGATGATGCGTATATGAACAGCCAGCCCGCGCTGGAGATTTACGCTGATGACGTGAAATGCACGCACGGCAGCACGACGGGGCCGGTGGATGAGGATATGGTTTTTTATCTTCAGACGCGCGGCGTGGGGCTGGAGGCGGCGAGACATCTGCTGACGTATGCTTTTGCGGCGGATGTGACGCGACGCATGCGTGTCGAGCCGGTGCGACGGCGAATCGAAGATTACATGGCGATTCAGCACGGATTGCCGCAGGATCTTCGCATTACCGACCTCGGTATGTTTGACGAGAAGGCGCGCTAATTCCGCTTCCATTCTGTAGCCGCGACGCCTGCGTCGCTCTCACCCAATGCTTCTTGTAGAACAGGCGACGCAGGCGTCGCGGCTACAGGACTAAAAGCCTACAATGAATGTTATGAGCAGCGTGGTTTCCAAGATCGGGGACAGCCCATGGACTGGTGTCCGTGACTATGACGTGGCGGGGATTCGGGCCCAGTTTCCGATTTTGCAATCGACCGTTCACGGCAAGCCACTGATTTATCTCGACAACGGCGCGACGACGCAGAAGCCGCGTGCGGTGATCGATGCCATCGTCCGCTACTACGAAACCGAAAACGCCAACATCCATCGCGGCGTCTACACGCTGTCTCAGGTCGCGACCGATCTTTACGAAGAGGCCCGGCGGAAGATTCAGCGGTTCATCAACGCAAAGCATTCCCGAGAAATCATCTTCACGCGCGGTACGAGCGAAGGAATCAATCTGGTCGCATCCTCGCTTGGTCGCTTGCGGCTTCGCGAAGGCGATGAAGTGATTGTCAGCGCGATGGAGCATCACTCCAACATCGTGCCCTGGCAGATCGTCTGCGAGCAAACCGGCGCGAAGCTTCGCGTGATCCCGATGAACGATCGCGGCGAGCTTCTGCTGGACGAATATGAAAAGATGCTCGGCGAGCGCACGAAGATTATCTCGGTGGTGCACCTTTCCAATTCGCTGGGAACGATCAACCCGATCAGGGAGATGATCGCGGCTGCGCGAAGGAAATCGGCGGCAGCGTTTGTTGTTGATGGCGCGCAGTGGGTAGCGCATTTCCCGCTGGACGTGCAGGATCTCGACGCGGATTTTTACGCATTCTCCGGCCACAAGCTTTATGGCCCGACGGGCATTGGCGTGCTTTATGGAAAGAGCGCGCTGCTCGAATCAATGCCGCCTTATCAAGGCGGTGGGGACATGATCAAATCGGTGACGTTTGAGAAGACCGAATACGCGGATCTTCCGAACAAATTTGAAGGCGGCACGCCGCATATTGAAGGCGGCATTGGTTTGGGGGCGGCGATCGATTGGGTGCAGTCGGTCGGGCTGGAAGCAATGGCCACGCATGAGCATGGCTTGCTGGAGTATGCGCAAGAAAAGCTCGCTGCGATCGCAGGCCTGCGCATGATCGGCACGGCGAAGAACAAGGCGAGCGTTATTTCGTTTGTGCTGGAAAAACCGGCGATCAGCTCATACGACGCCGGCGTGGCGCTCGACATGGACGGCATCGCTATCCGCACGGGTCATCATTGCTGTCAGCCGGTGATGGATCGCATGAAGATCGATGCGACTGCGAGAGTGTCGCTGGCGGCGTATAACACGCGAGAAGATATCGATGCGCTGGTGGTGACGCTGCAGCGGCTGGTGAAAGGGCATCGTGCTCATGCACCGGCGGCGCCCGCATCCGCGCAGACGGTCGTCTATCCGGCCGCAGTCGCGGCAAGCCCTGTGGCAGCGGCGGAGGAGATTGCCGAGACGTTTGATTTCTTCGGCGAGCGAGAAGAAAAGACCCGGTTTCTCCAAGACGATCTTGGCGGGAAGCTGCCGAATTATTTCGATCTTCTCAAGCAGGTTCCGGGCGCGCATGTGACAGGATGCGTGGCGGAGGTTTATCTCGTCGCCCGCGCCTCGCCGGACGATCCGCAGCGGTTGGAATTTATCGCCGACGCGAATGCGCACGTTGTCCGCGGGCTGATTGCGATGCTCGAGCGTGTTTTTTCGGGACAGAAAGCAAAGGAGATTCTCGCGTTCGACGTGGAGGCCTTTTTTCGCCGGCTTGGGCTTGATCAGTTCATCACCCAGCAGCGGCGTAATGGCTTGGCGGGGATGGTGAAGCGCATTCACGCGGAAGCATCAAAGCTGTAAAGATTACGATGTCAGAGAATCCAGACAATTCCGCATCGAAGCCCATTCCGCTGAATGTGTTGCCGCATTCCGGGAAGGTGGATCAATTGCGGCAGGAACTGAGCGCCAATCCCGCGCCGAAGCTGGCGGATCAGACGATTATTGAGCGGGCGGTGGATCAAACCAAGACGCCGCAGGAGAAGGCGGTGACGGAGAAGGTCATCGACGCGGTGCGGACGGTTTTTGATCCGGAGATTCCAGTCAATATTTACGATCTGGGGTTGATCTATGACATCGCGGTGGATGAGAAGAACGCGGTGCGCGTGAAGATGACGCTGACCGCGCCAGGCTGTCCGGTGGCGGGGACGCTGCCGGTGGAAGTGGAGCGGAAGATCGAAAATATTCCGGAGGTGAGCAGCGCGACGGTGGAACTGGTGTGGGACCCGCCTTGGACGAAAGATCGCATGTCGGAGGCGGCGATGCTGGAGTTGGGGTTTTTGTAAACGCAAGTTCGACCACAGATAAACACAGATAAAAAAGAAATTGCACGGAATGCCGGAATCCTCACACGGAATTTGATTTATCTGTGTTCATCCGTGTTTATCAGTGGTTCATTCTTTGTTCTTTCTATTGCTTTGCATTCTCCGATGGTTGGCTTGCGGGGCGTGTTATCTCAGGAAGATATTGATCCCAGATTTTTCCTTGAGGGATGGACGACCAATCGACGTCGGCTTGGTTGGTCAGGATAATCATCGTTACTTTCTCGCTGACAAACCGCTGAAAGAGGCTTGTGTAACCTCCCCATTCGGCCCAGCGGCCGTTGTGCCAGATCCATCTGCGACCAGGGATTTGGCCTATCGCGAAACCCAGGCCGTATGTGAGTTTAGTTCCGTCATTGAGCCGCGCGGGAGTCCACATTTGCTGGAGTGTGGATATTGAGACGAGCTTTCCAGACGAGAGCCCGGCGTCGAATTTGGCCAGATCCAGCACGGTCGACACAACACCGCCGTTTCCGTATCCCTTGCCGTCAATCGTTGGCGGCATCATCCATTTGCGAATCAATTGGTCGTTTTGCCATCGGTATCCCACGGCACTGTCCGGGAGCGGAGGGATATCGCCCCAGATACCGGTGCGCGTCATGCCCAGTGGCTCAAAAATCCGTTTGTGCAAAAAGGAACCGTAGGGTTCGCCGGTGATTTTGCGGATAATCATCGTGAGCAGCACGTAGCCACTATTGCTGTAGCTATAGCGCGTGCCCGGCGGGAAGTTGAGCGGTTGCTTTGCAAGCACGTCGAATATGAACTGCCCGGTGCGGTCGCCATCGAGTTCAAGGTAGCGGAGGATGATTCGCCGGCCAAAGAGATGGATGTCGTTAACTGCGAGCGGTTCATTAAGCAAATCGGGGATGCCTGAAGTGTGATTCAACAGGTTGCGGATGGTGATGTTCTTCCACGCTTGGGGTGTTCCGTCGAGGTATTTGCTTAACGGATCATCGAGATGAAGTTTGCCTTCTTCCACGAGCATCATCACGGCGGTTGCCAGGATGGGCTTGCTGATCGAGCCGATTTGAAAGGCAGTATCGGTTCGCACGGGAATGCCGTTGGCCACATCAGCAAGGCCAAAGGCTCGCGCTCGGGTTACGCGGCCATTCTCGGCAATCGCCAGGGCCATCCCGGGAATGTGTTGCGACTTCATCCAATTCTGCATTGCTTCATCGAAATCATCGTTGCGGGCGTGAGATTTGTTGAGATCAGGGACGGGAGGCGGCGGCGTCGGCTTTGTCGCTGAAGCACAGCCGACTGCTGCCAATGCAGGCAATAAGATCAGGCAGAAGAGCTTTTCAAAGCGAGTGTTCATTCAAGGGACTTCGATTGCTTTGAAAGTTTACTTCGTAAATGCATTGCTTCGCAAAGATCGACTGCAATTATCCTCAACTGCAAAGACATCTTGCACATATCATGCGCAATAAAAAAACCGCCGCGATTGCTCGCGACGGTCTTTCATTTTCTAGCCTCGAAAGGGATCGAGATTAGACGGTGGTATCGGTGATTGTCTCGCCGGAGACTTTGTCGAGGACTTTGTCGCCGCTGACGGAGGCGAGGAAGAAGTCGTTGCCCGCTCCGCCTGTCAGTGAATCAACCACTGCGGCGGAGCTGAAGGTGGTACTCTTGTTGAGGTTGATCTTGTTGTTGCCGCCGCCGCTGGAGAGATGGGTGACGCGGGCGGCGTAGGCGATGTCGGTGCGAGTCCATTCCTTGAGGAGAGAGGCGAGGTTCGAGAAGTTGGGGAGGTTATTGGTTTCACCGGCATTGACGACATCGTCGTCGGCGCCGCCGTTGAGATTATCGGCTCCGCCGCCGCCGATGAGGATATCACGGCCGGCGTTGCCGTTGAGGACATCGTTGCCGTCCTGGCCCATGAGCACATCCGGCCCGCCGCCGCCGTTGAGGACATCATTGCCAGTTCCACCAAAGACATAGGCGCTGCGAGTGATAGCGGGGTCGATGGTGATGTTGTCGTTGCCGTTCTGGCCGTAGACGAAGATCCCGCCGGTGAAGGTGAAGGTTCCCTTATTGGTTCCATTGACTGTCACCTTGGCCTTGCCTTGAGTGCCGGCGGAGGTGATGGAGATCGTGTCATTGCTGCTGGTGCCGATGACCTGCAGGCCGGTGACGGCGCTGTTGGTCGGATCGGTGATGGTCTTCACCAAGGCAGTGCCGGTGACGTCATCGTTCTGGATCGTGCCAAAACCCTGGGCGTCACTGATGGTGCTGTTGGTGGGCGTGGAGAGATTGACGAAGAAGTATTCGTCGGCCTCCTGAGTGGTCTCGCCTTTGACGTTGACGGTGATGGTCTTGCTGGTCTGGCCAGGGGTGAAGGTCAGCGTGCCGCTGGCGGCGGTGTAATCGGTGCCGCTGGTGGTGGTGCCATCTGCGGTGGCGTATTTCACCGTCACATTCGATGTAAAGCTATTGCTCAGGTTCACCGTGAAGGTGAAGGCGGTCGTGCCGCTGTTGCCTTCGGCCTTGGAGACATCGGTGATGGTGATCTTGGGCTGAACCGGGGCAACGTCGTCGTTCTGCACGGTTGCCTGGCCTTGCGCGTCGGCAATCGTCGCGTTGGTGGGGCTGGTGAGATTGACGAAGAAGGTTTCGTCGCCTTCGACTTTGCTGTCCTGGATGACGGGGACGGTAATCGTCTTGCTGGTCTGACCGGCAGTGAAGGTCAGGTTGCCGCTGGTCGCCGTGTAATCGTTGTCGGCGGTGGTGGCGGTGCCGTTAGCGGTGGCATAGTGGACGATCACATTTGATGCTGATGCCGCACTCAAAGTCACCGTGAAGATGAACGGCTTGGTTCCGCTGGCGGCGGTCCCTTCGTGGGCAAGCACGTCATTGATCGAAATCGTCGGCTGGGCCGGTGGGGCGGCATCGTCGTTTGTGATGCTGCCTTGGCCTTGTGCATCGGCAATTGTCGCGTTAGTCGGATTGGTGAGATTGACGAAGAACGTCTCATTCGCTTCGGAGGTGAGGTCACCGTTGACCAACACGGTGATTTGCTGGGTGGTGACGTTGGCGCCGAAGGTGAGCGTGCCGCTCTTGGCCTGGTAATCGCTGCCGGCAGTGGTGGCGGTGCCGTCGGCGGTGGCGAACTGCACCGTGATCGGTGTCGCAGACGCCTGGCTCAAGGAGACGTTGAACGTGAAAGCGCTGGTGCCGCTGTTGCCCTCAGCCTGCGTCACGTCGCTGATCGAAATGCTCGGCTGGGCCGGAGGCGCGCCGCCATCGTCATTGACGATCGTCGCCGTTCCCTGGGCGTTGGCGAGGATGGCGTTGGTTGGATTCGAGAGATTCACGACGAACGTCTCGTTGGATTCGGTAACACTATCGCCGTTGACCAGCACCGTGACCTGCTGCGTGGTGATGCCGGCGCCGAAGGTGACGGTTCCGGACTTGGATTGATAGTCGCTGCCGGCAATGGTTGCAGTTCCATCCGCGGTGGCGAATTGCACCGTAACCGGGCTGGCTGATGTCTGGCTGAGCGTCAGGTTGAAGGTGAATGCGCTGGTGCCGTTGTTGCCTTCGTTTTGGCTGACGTTGCCAATTGAGATTGTGGGCAACGGGGCGCTGTCATCGTTTGTGATGGTTCCGGTGGCCTGCCCGGTGGCGATCGTCGCGCCGCTTGGGGCAGAAAGATTCACGGCGAAGGTTTCGTTTGATTCGATGGTGGTGTCGCCGTTCACTTGCACTGTGATCTGCTGCGAGGTGACGCCTGCGCCGAAAGTCAGGGTGCCGCTATTGGCGGTGTAATCTCCGTCGCTGATTTTGGCAGTTCCATCGGCGGTGGCGAATTGGACAGTGACCGGCGTCGCCGATGACGCGCTGAGCGTGACGTTAAAGGTAAACGCGGTTGTGCCACTGTTTCCCTCAGCTTGTGTCACATTGGCGATCGACAGTGTGGGCAAATTTGCGACGCCGTCGTCGTTGGTGATCGTTCCGGTAGCCTGGTTATTAGCTATTGTCGCGCCGCTGGGGCTAGAGAGATTCACAGTAAACGTT
>DATAPK010000035.1:0-9519 GCA_036265245.1 Tepidisphaeraceae bacterium
AGCAGCCCCATGCCGCAGGCCATAAAACCCCAGGCGAAACCAGTGACGTAAATTTCCTGAACAGAATGGATTGCTGTGGGCGAGGGCGAGGCGTAATCGATCGTTGGTTCATCTTCGGAAATCGGAATGACCGCTTTTGGCGCGCGAGCCTCCGCCAGCAGCCGAATCATCGCCGGCGCCAGGGCCACCGAAGCATAATTCAAAATCCCGATCGTGCCGCGAACAAATGAGAGCAGTGCGAATGCCCCTTTTCCCATCATTCGATAAACGATCGCCGACACGATCACCCAGCTTGCCATTCGCGCAAAGCTTGCTGCATACGCGCTTAAAACATCGCGCCGCATGGTTGAAGGGACGATCATTGAAATGAATATACCGTTGTGTAGTCCGCGACGTTGCGATGCGGTGGTTTGCGCGACCGACGCGAGCAAGCTCGCGGCTACACGAAGATTGAATTGACGCGCTTATGCTGCCATTCGATATAGCGGGGTTAGGTTCTCTACATCGACCGTTACGCGTTCGCCGCCAACTACGACGTTTCTGGATGCTCTTACGGCGAGTTGCACCGCCAGCGTTGTCAGGAGAATCACGGTGCCGTTGACATGGGTCATTTTTCCGATGGCGGGATTGAACATCATCCAGAGGAAGAGCAGGCCGAACGTTCGCGCGATCCATTTGTCGGATCGGGAGCGCTCGTCGTGATGCAGAATTTCTCCGGCGATCAGGACTGCCGGCACGGCCAGCAGCAGCAGGTCGTAGTCAAAATAAAACGGCATGAGCAGGGGCATTGTTGCGATGGTGGCGGCGATTAAGCGATCGCGCGAGCCGGCAGCGGTTTCGCCGGTCCAGGGTTCATCGGCGCTTCGGCGAGATCGATATGCGGCCCGCACTAGAAACGTGCCCAGGATCACGCAACTGACGATGGTCGATCCCATGACGATCCAATTTGCTTCGCCTGTTGCATATCCCTGCACCATTAGCCGCCAGAACGCCCGCAGCGTCACGTGGCGCTCCCACAAATACGAATGCTCCGCCTGCATCCAGTGAAGATTGATCGGAAGCTGATGCAGATACGTCTGAATCGTCCCCGGCATGGACAGGCCGGTTGCAACGAATAACAAACTGCCTGTGAAGGTCAAACCCAGTAGCGCGCGAAATCCGAGGCTGATGAACAAAATCACTGCCAGCACCGCGGCGAGTTGCGGCTTGTAAAACAGCAGGCCGCAGCAGATGCCTGCCCACTCTGCCTGCTTTGCTCGCCAGGCCGTCACCATCAAACATAAAATGAAGAGCGACATGCACGTGTTTTGCCCGTGGCTTAGGGCTTGGATGAGCGGCATTGAAACGATTGTGAGGAGCGGCACCAGCAGCCAGTTTCGCCAATCGCGGCGGGTTGCGAACCAGCCCAATGAGAAGGGTGCCGCCTCCCAATCCGTCGGCAGCATCTTGCATAGCAGTAAAATCGATCCGAGCAGGGCGAGTACATTTACGCCAGTCCAGACCAGCACCGCGTGATAAAAACTCAGCCGCGAGAGGGGGGCAAAGACCCACGCATAAAAAGGCGGGTTCCAGAATGGGCCGATGCTGTCACCCATCTCCAGCTGCGCATCCTTCGCGACCTGATGCTGAAAATCCCGAACTGAGTCGAGGTTGTAAATGTCGTCAAATCGTCCTTCGCGGGCGAAGGTGCCGGCGGTGTAGAACGCGATAAAATCCTGCCCCAGCACGTGCCGATCGAGGGCTTTTTCGGGTGGGATCACAAAATTCCCCACGCTTAGCGTCCCAATGAAGATCGCCAGCGCAATCGCCCCCTGCCAAAGCCGCCTTCGTAGCCGTGTGGGCTGCAAAATCACCGGTAGAGAATTCGAGTTCATCGTTGCGCTGATATCGGCAAGATCGCATGAACCACTTGATTATCGGACGCGCAACGCTTTTCGCCCCGTGCCAAATGCAACCGCGGAGGGGCGGAAATGCGGAGACAGACGCGGAGAAATCAATCCTTATTGTTTCACTTTTGTGCCCTAGCCGTTACTCCGGGGGAGGGCTCTTCATTTAAATCTTATTAATTCTCCGCGTCTGTCTCCGCGCCTCCGAATCTCCGCGGTTGCATTTCGTCTTCTTTCACCAGCCTATATGATGCTTCCCATGAACTACCGTCCGCTTGGGAATACCGACGTTAAAGTTTCTGAAATCAGTTTTGGCTGCTGGACGATGGGCGGCCTGAATTTTGTTAATGGCACGCCTAATGGCTGGGCCAACGTCAATGAAGATGAGATCACCGCCGGCATTAAGACGGCCATTGATGCGGGCGTGAATCATTTTGATAACGCGGATGTGTATGGCAACGGCCGCGCGGAGCGCATGCTTGCGAGAATCTTCGATAAGCTTGGCGTCAAATCGACGGATTTCATTATCGCCACCAAGATTGGCCATTTCCCCGGCACCGCCGAGCATGCTTATGAGCCTGCGCACATTCGGCACCAACTTCATCAATCGCTCATCAACCTCAAGCGGGATTACGTCGACGTTTACTATTTTCATCACGGCAATTTTGGGTCGGGGGACAAATATCTCCCCGAGGCCGCCAATGTGATGGATAAATTGGTGAAGGAAGGAAAAGTTCGCATCAAAGGCCAAAGCGCTTATTCATCTGATGATTTCGAGCGCGTCGTCCCGGTCGTGAAACCCGCCGTCCTGCAAAGCTGGGCTCATGCGCTGGACGATCAATACATCCGCCCGGGCTCGCGGGTGCAAAATCTCATGGAAAAATACAACATGACGTTTGTCGCGTTTTCGCCGCTGGCGCAGGCGAGATTGCTCGATAAATATGATCCCAGCAAGCCGCCGCAATTTGAGCCGGGCGATCATCGAAAAGATTCCAAAGCCTTCAGCGCTGCTGCGATCGCCGAATTGAAACCCAAGCTTCAGAAACTTAAAGGTCGTTTCGGTTCGACGACAGAAGATTTGGCCGCGGCTGCATTGCAGTATGTCCTGGCGCATCCTCGTGTCGCCTGCGTCATCCCCGGATTCCGCAACGAGCGTCAGGCCAAGTGCAACCTGGCAGGAGTGGGGCGGTCGTTTACCCAAGACGACCTGGCCTTCATGAATCAAACACTCAAATAAGAAGAGTTGCCACGAATGACACGAATGAACACGAATAAGAAATGAATTTATTCGTGCTCATTCGTGTTATTCGTGGCCGATGTATTTTTTCTTGTGACGTCGTCCACAAATTTGCCGATGGCATCGAACATTTCCTCTCCGCCCACCTCAAACAGATCGTTATGATCCGCATTCTGTACCGCGATGCGTTCCGCCTTCCCCTTCGCCGCGGCTTCCAGCTTTTGTGACATCGCAAATGGGATGATGCTGTCTTGCGTCCCGTGGAAAATCAGCACGGGGCAAGAAATTTCGCGCAGCTTTGCCTCGTTTTCAAAGCGATGCTTCAGCAAAAGCGATGCAGGGAAAATTGGAAGCACTTTTCTCGCCATATCCGTCATTGAAGTGAACGCGCTCATCGTCACCAGGCCTGGGCCCGGATGTTTCGCGGCCAGTTCAATCGCGGCGGCTGCGCCCAGGGACCAACCCGCGGGCACGATTTTCTTTGGATTGATGTCTCCGCGTGAAATCAGATACGCATAGGCTGTCTCGGCCGTCGCGTATACGCCGCGTTCGGATGGTTTTCCGCCGCTCATCCCGTAGCCTACGAAATCCGGGATCATCGCATTCAATCCCAGCCGCCGGAATTTGCGAAATTCCTCGTCGCAATCTGCCATGCACATGCCGTTGCCGTAGAAAAATAGGATTGTTGGCCGGGTGCTCGCATCCGCTAATTCGGTGCCGTCGGCATTCATTGCTTTTCCAAAAATCGCGTAAACCGAATCTCCATCCGCCGTCGTGAGATGCACCAACTCTTCTCCACCCGAAGGCCGAACGACCGCCTCCTTTCGGCCTTGTGTGGAAGCGCCCGGAAAGATCAAGCTGTCCTGTAAAAATGAAATCACCAGGCACGTTCCCAGATAAGCCACCAGTGCGATGCGTCCGCCGCGCACCAGCACCTTCCGGAAAAGGGATCCTCGCCGCAACACAACTATAAATTAGCACGTACTTACATTATTGGAAAACAAAAAAAGATTTTTGCCACAGAGGCACAAAGATCACAGAGGAAATACGGAGAGAAGGGCTCGATAACAATTCTCTTTCTGTTCTCTGTGTCCTCTGTGTCCTTTGTGGCCGATTTTCTTAATCGCTTACCCGAACGATGTAATTCCGCCAGCCCTTCACCAACCCGCGATAATCCATCCCATAAACATCCTTCAGCGCGGCCTCTGGTTTCTCGCCATCTTTGATCGCATCGAAAAACCGGATGAACCCCTTGCGATCCTGCTTGATCAGCATCTCCACCATGGTCTGCATCACTGGGTAGTATTCACCCGTCGGCATATATTCATCGCTGAAGAGCTGATCGACTGGATTGCGGTTGAGCGCCATCTCTCTTGCCAGTTCATGTCTGCCCTGCTGGGGAAATTGCGTCTGCGCGATAACTTCGGCCAACCCTTCGTTCAGCCAGCGGGGAATCCGGCGGCTTGATTTATATCGATCCACAAACGCGTGCGTGAATTCGTGCGTGAGCGTATACGCCCACTGCTCTTCGGGGTTTGCACCCTGGGCGGAGTCGAGTTTCTTGTAAGGCTTCCACATCGCCATGTGCCCCGTGCCGTCGCCATGCGATGCGTAATATCCCAGCAGCGTTTTATTTGCCGGCAGATCATCAAACTCTTGCGCGTAGCGCATGAAATCAGTTTGATGCGCGAACATCAAAACCGGCAGCTTGCCGACGAACACATTTTCCTTCACGGGAATATCAAACTGCTTGGAGACGGCTCCGTACGCGGCCTCGATGTTCTTTTTCAGAAATTCCATCTCGCGCGGATCCCAGTCCGTGAAGACGATGAAGTGGGGCGTCTGCACTTCCGTGAATTTCATGACCAGCGTATCGGCGACTTTCTTCTCGAACTCCTGCGCCTTCTTGATGGCGGCCGCGTCCTGCTCGGGCGTGGATTTGATGTACATGACGGGCGGGCTCGCCGGCTTCAATAATTCTTTTGTGGGTTTGGTTGTCGGATTCGCGAGAATCTGGGCCACGCGATCCTTCAGGGTTGCATTCAATTTCACCGCCGTCGCCAGCGCCACCCGCGCCTGCTCGGTTGCCCCCATCTTCCAACCCATCTCGCCCAGGTCGAGCCACTCATTCGCGTTGCTTTTATCGATCAAGCGCGACCGCAGCACATACGCGCTGGCCGGGGTCATCTCGACCCATTTAATTTCCCGATCTTCATTCGCGGAGTGAATCGTGACGCCCTGCGAATCCCAATCGGTTACATTCCCGACAACTTTTTGGCTGGGGTTCTGAAGAAATGATTCGGTGTAAATCGGTTTATCGAGGGTCGCCGCCAGCACCGACAGCGGCAGCAAGCAAGACATCGCCAGCACCATACGCGTCATGCTTCCATTGTAGCATCTTGACGCCCGGCGAATCATCCCGACGATGATAAAGTTCATGGCTCGCATGGAAGCGCTGGTCGGCCCTCTCCTTCGTTTATTCGGTGTGCTTTTCTGTTTTTGCGCAACGTGGCGGGCATCCGCCCAGACCCAACCTGCCACCAGCCCCAGCCTTGGCGACCAACTCCAGGTCTTTCTTGCCACGATGGAGCCGGGCGACGAGCCCTGGGAGCGCTTCGGCCACGATGCCATCGTCATCATCGACACCGGCAGCGGCGCATCCCGCGCTTACAATTTCGGCGTATTTGATTTCGACGCCCCCAATTTCATCGGCAACTTTATCCTGGGCCGAATGACCTATTGGATTGAGGCCGACCCGGGCGGCCCAACTCTTGATATGTACGCCAACGCCCATCGCAGCGTCTGGCTCCAGGAACTCAACCTCTCTCCCGAGCAACGGCTGAAGCTGTTTGAGAAGCTCGAAAAAAATCGCCAGCCTGAAAACAAGTATTACCGGTACGATTATTATCGCGACAACTGCACCACGCGCGTGCGCGATTCCATCGATGAGGTGACCAACCACGCGATCAAAAATCAGCTTGAAAAAGTTTCCACCGACAGCACGTATCGATCTTACACACGCATCGGGATGGCTGAGAATTTCTGGCTTTATACTGCCTTGGAACTGGCGATGGGCCCGCCAACAGATCGCAAGCTTTCGGCTTGGCAGGAATGTTTCATGCCGGCGAGATTGATGGAAGACCTTAAAATCGTCACCATCGACGATGGCGCCGGGCACTCCGTTCCGCTCGTCAAACGGACGGTTGAATATTACAAATCGAATCGCACGCCGCTTCCCTCTCAGCCGCCGCAATATTGGTGGATCTTTCTGATCGCGGGCTTGATCCTTGGTGGCGTGATGATCCTTGCCGCGATTAAATCCGCCCGCATTACCTTCTTTACCCTAGCTTCGTTCTGGTCGCTTATTTGTTCTGTCGCCGCCGTCTTTATGCTTTGCCTGTGGTTCTTCACCGATCACGAAGCGGGCTACTACAACACCAATCTCTTTCAATTCAACCCGATTTCCTGGCTTGTTCTCGCCGCCGCCTTGCGTGGTTTTCGCTGGAAATCGGCCAAACCGCTCGTTCTGCTCGCCGTCTTTTTCTCACTGCTGGGGATATTGCTCTGTTTCATCGAATGGAACTGGGAAATGATCGCCCTGGCATTGTCCGCACACCTCGGACTGGCGGCGGGTGTGATTTTGCTTCAGAATAAAACGGTTGAAGCCCGAATGACGAAACCAGAATGACGATTGAATGACCAATGACGACGCAATGACCAATGACCAAACCAGAATGACCAATGAATGATCAATGACCAAATCCGAATGATCCCGGCACTGTAAATAACTATTTCGTCATTGGGGCTTGGACATTCATTGGTCATTCTGGTTTGGTCATTCGGATTTCTTCGCTCCGAAGGATAATCAGATGAAAAATCTAATCCCCGTTCTCATCACGTTGGCCCTGATCGGCTGCGGCGCTCCTGCTCATCACACGATTGTCATTCCGCCGCCGCCTCAGCCGCCTGCGCCGCCGGCGGTGCAAAAAGTTCCGCTTGATGCTGCCCTGCGTGACGCCGCCAAGAAGGAATTGCTTGCCGCTGACCAATCCCCCGACCCGGTGTTGCGCGCCAACGCCATCGAAGCGCTGCAAGATACGCTTGGCAATGAATCCGCGGATCAGGTGATGCACGGGTTGGCCGACGAAGACCCGCTCGTTCGCTTCGCATCGGCGATGGCTGCCGGCAAGCTCAAATTGCAAGCTGCGTATCCCGTTCTTCAAAATCTGGTCGACGATCCTGATTACAACGTGCAAGTCGGCGTTCGTTTTGCGCTGCATCGGCTGGGCGACACTCGGCACAGCCATGATTTTGAAATTCTTGCCCGCAACCCGAGCCGTGCTGTTCGCGGCAATGTCGCCATCGCGCTGGGCTTGCTTGGCGAACCCAGCGGCCTGCGCGTTCTCCGCGCGATGACCCATGACAGCGAAGCCATTGTGCGTCTGCAGGTGGCGGAAGCGATGTGGCGTCTTGGCGATCAAGATGGGCTGAATATTCTTGTGGTTGGAACGATCAGTGAATATCCCGACGATCAGATGATCTGCCTGAGCGCACTGGCCGAGCCGCGCGATTCTCGCGTGGCGCCTCATCTGCGGGGCAAGCTCACTAGCGATTACATTGAGGTGGGGCTGGTGGCCGCCCGCGCCTTGGGCATGGTTGGGTCGGATGCCGGCTATGCGATTGCCCAAAAAGGGGCCAATAGCGCTGATCCCCGCCACAAATCCCTCGCGGCCCTTGCCTTCGGCCAGATTGGCCGATCCGACGCCCAAGGCATCCTTCGCCCCATGTTAAAGGACCAAAGCCCCCCCGTCCGCATCGCCGCCGCAACCGCCATTTTGCAACTGAAACCGCCCATTTAGGCGTCACGGATTTTGGATCGCGGATGGCGGGTTTTGGATTGAAAAATGGGTTAAACCACCCCTGTATCCAACCCAAAATCCTTAATTCAAAGTCCAAAATACTTGCCCTTGTCCCCTCTCAGAGAAAAACTTGACACCCCTATCCCTCGTATTAACATGAGATGCGCATCCGTGTCGGACACCCTTAGTCTAAGGAGCCGCCTTTGAGTCCCCTGACCAAGTTATTTGTTGCCTTGCTCGTGATCCTGTCGCTCCTGCTGACAGCTTCGACTGTCACGTTTGTCAGCACGCTGGATAACCAGCGCGAAAAGGCGAAGGTAACCCTTCAATCCGCCGAGAATCAAAAAGCCGAAGCCGATGCCGCTGCCGCGCAGGCGCAGGCGGCCCAGGCACAGGCGCAGGATGCACAGCGGATGGCTCAGGCCCAGGTTGAGCAGCTCAAGCAGCAGGCCAATTCCTCTCAGCAATTGATTAACGATCGCGATGTGAAGCTCGCCGAGGCCGGCAGCCATCTCGCCATCCAGGCCGCGGATGTCACTCGCCTCTCTGAAGCGCTCAAAGCATCCGAAGATGCCAAAGCTCACCAGCAGGAGATGGTTACATCGCTCCGCGGCGCGAATGACACGGCGCTGCAGCAGGCGGCTCAGTCCAGCCAGCAGATCAGCGATCTTACCAATCGTCTTGAGGTCACTGAAAACGCCCGCCGCTTTGCGACCGAGCAGTTGGAAGAATTACGCGGCCAAAACAACAAGCTCAGCGCTGCCCTTCAGGACATGGGCGGCAACCCGCGAGAGATTCTCGCTTCGATTCAGCCCGGCCAGGCGCTTGGCACGCCGCCGAAAATCAACGGCGTGGTTCGTGAAGTCCGCACCATCGCCGGCCTTCCTTATGCGACGATCTCCGTCGGCTCGGCCGACAATGTTGCCAAGGGAATGCAATTTAATGTCGTCGAGCGCAATGGAAATTTCCTGGGAACCATAACGGTCGATACCGTCGAGTTGAACGAAGCCACCGGAAAGATCACCGGCCCCGCCGACAAAGTCGGCCTTGTCCAGCCCGGCGCGGAAGTTAAAACGCAACTGTGAGGAAGTTGTTAGTTGTTAGTTGCTGGTTGCTCGGCAACCAGCGGCAATGAACTAGCAACTATCAACGAGCAACTAGCCACTGGAGTTCCCTATGAGTCGTCTTCCCGCCGGCGAGCCGATCCGCATCAAGCCGCAGAATAACTTTTTCACCGTCCTCGCCGCCGCCGGAGTCATCATCACGTTGCTCGGGCTGATCGTCCTCTTCCTGCGCGCTAAACAACTGCTGGATAATGGTCTCTTTGGCCAGTAGAGGGCTTGGAGAACTAAATTCATCCTGCGGCGGCCACTCATCCGGCCGTCGTTTTGGTTTCACGGCAGCTAGAAAATCGAACCTATACCCAATTGCCCAGCATTCCCAATTCTGTACCCTTCAGGTCATCCGCGATGAACGAAGCTTCCGTGGTGAATCCCCACTCCCCGCGTTAATCTTTCCTCATGCCGTTCCACTTTCT
>DATAPK010000036.1:0-3009 GCA_036265245.1 Tepidisphaeraceae bacterium
TTCATTGGTCATTCTGGTTTGGTCATTGGTCATTCTCCCCGAGTCATTGGTCATTCCGACAATCGCAATCTTGTACCGATCCGCCAACTCCAGCACCTTCTGCTTCTCCAGCAAAACCGTCTTCCCCACCTCAAGCACCACACACGCCGCCTTCGCCGCCGCAAGTTTTTCGATGGTCGTAATACCAATCGTCGGCACATCCATCCGCATATCCTGCTGACTATTCGCCACCTTGATCAGCGTCCACCCACCCGTTTTACATAGCGTGCCCGCGCGATCGATCATGTTGTTCGTCCCCTCGATCGCTTCTACCGCGATCACATCCTTATCCAGCACCGCGATCGCCTGCCCAATATCCAGCCGGCTCAGCTTCTGGCAAAGCTCCCACCCAAACTGAGCATCCGCCATCTGCTTTTCCGTCGGCTGCCGCTTGGTCAGCACCCCCGCCGTGGTCAGTTGATCGGGCGTGTAAATCGTCGAGTCGATCAAGGTAATTCCCTCTTTCGCCAGTTCATCCGCAATCGCATTCAAAATAGCGCCAGGCCTTTTGTCGTGTCGAATGCGCGACACAAACAGCCGCGCCGTCCGCACATCAGGAATATACTGCAACAGCGCCGCCCGCCGATACATCCGCGTCTTCGTCACCCGCCCCACCATAATCGCCTCCCTCACCCCCGCCGCCCGCAGCTTCCGAATCCACTGCCCCAGCCGCGTAACCCCAACCCAGTGAAACTCATCGCATTCCTTCTCCACATCCGGCCACGCGCTCCCGCGCAGCCCAACACAAACCACCCGCTTCCCCGCCGCACGTGCCCCCCGCGCAACAAGCAACGGAAAAATTCCTTCGCCGGCAATGAGACCGAGAGGGTCGGGCATGCGGGGATAGTAACAGGTCTTGTTAATCCCTTCCCGGAAACGCAAAATCATTCGACATTTGTAGCCGCACGCCTGCGTCGCCTCTTATTTTATTCAAAATACGGCGACGCAGGCGTCGTAGCAACAACACAGCACAAACCACAACAGCCGCCGTGATCAGAACACGTTCCAGAAATACCTCTTGATATTTCATCGAGAATATGGCATATCTACCATAATGACCGCCGATGATGCTCCGAACCCCAAACCCATACACTGGGTCGGCAGCAGTCATTCAGACTTGCGAAAATTTCCAGAAGAGGTAATCCGGGACATCGGTTATGCACTCTGGTTCGCGCAGGTCGGCGATAAACATCCTTCAGCCAAGCCGCTGAAAGGGTTCAAAGGCGCCGGCGTCCTGGAGGTGATCGAAGATCATGCGGGAGACACTTACCGCACAGTCTACACCGTAAGATTTGCCAGGGCCGTGTACGTGCTTCACGCTTTCAAGAAGAAGAGCAAGAGCGGGATCAAAACGCCAAAGCATGAGATCGATTTGATCGAAGCAAGATTGAAACTGGCGAAGCTCGACTATGAACGATGGATCGAGGAGATCGACGATGAAGACCAATCAAAGAAAAAATAAAAAACGAACCGAAACCTCCGTGCATCGTGGCAGCACCAACATATTCTCCGATCTTGGCTTTGCATCCGCCGAGGCCGCCGAACTTCAAGTGAAGGCCGAACTAACGCGGCAGATTTACAACCGGATCAAATCACTCGAATTGACCCAGATGCAAGCAGCCAAGCGGCTTGGCGTAAGTCAGCCAGACGTTTCAAAGCTGATGAATGCAAGATTCACTGGATACTCGACCGATCGCCTGATTGCGCTACTCAATGCCCTGGCGGTGGATGTCGAGATTGTGTTGCGAGCAAGGAATTCCACGAAACCCCAGCTTGGCATCGTTCGAGTGCGCCAGGCAGCGAATGCCGCGTGATGAGCCTTTATCTCGGCTTCACCCCTCCGCCCTTCCCAGCACAAACGACAACAACAGCAACGCCAAAACGATCGCCGTAATCAGCATATAAATGCGATCGCGTTCATACATGAACGCCAGAATCGAAACCGCCACCCGCAACACCGGCGTGGCGATGAGCAGAAGCAGCCCAAGCAGCACAATCGACCGTCCCTCGCCCACGCGAACGCCATGCAACACATCGATAATCCTGTGCGGAAAATGCGCCGCGTCACCCGTAACCTCCGACATCGTCTCCTGCGACGAAAGATATTCCCGGTGATGCACAAACGTAAAAACCGTCCCCAGCACGACAACCGTCAACGAAACGATCACGCCCACACGCAGCAGCGTGCTAATCAAAATCTCAACCTGCCGCACACGATGTATGTACTCGGCCGGAGGAAGCGGAGAATCCTCTGACATAATTCACCTGGGACCTTGATCAAACCCGAATGACGAAGTCCAAATAACGACAATGGCATGAAGACTGATTGCAATTTTGGTCATTCGGATTTGCTCATTCATTGGTCATTCTGGTTTGGTCATTTTGGCTTCGCTATTCTGGTTTGGTCATTCGGATTTCCCCCATCACATCCCTTTCACCAACATCTGAATCGAAACCCAAAGCAGCACGATCACAAAAATAATCCGGATACTAGCGCTCTTGAGTTTGCCCAGAAGATGCGACCCCACAGTCGCACCCACAAGCACGCCCGCCGCCACAGGCGCCGCGATAAACGGATTGATATCGCCGCGCGCAAAATAAACCCCCGCGCTGGCCGCAGCGGTAACACCGATCATAAAGTTGCTCGTCGCCGTCGAAACTTTGATCGGCAGCCGCATCGCCAAATCCATCGCCGGCACTTTCAGCGAACCCGACCCAATCCCCAGCAATCCGCTCGCGACCCCCGCGATGTACATCAGGATCAACCCCAGCCGCGTGTGCGTAACCCGATAGTCTATTTCCCGATTTTCCGCCTCATCAAAATAACTCGAGTGCAGCCGCAGTCGATCGGCCACCTTGTCCGGCGGCACAACCTCATCCGAATCGTGCCGATTATGAAACATCGCGATCGCGGAATATCCCATGACGATTCCAAAAATAATGAACAGCCACCGCCCCCCCAGCACGCCC
>DATAPK010000037.1:0-2562 GCA_036265245.1 Tepidisphaeraceae bacterium
AAGCAGGAGAACAAAACCGCCGCGGGCGCGACCGTCAACTCAAACATCGCCGGCCTGCTGACGGTATTTCTTCCAGACGGTTCCGATACCAAGGCATACACCTGTGAGCTCGCGGGATTTTACATCCCGAATGGGAATCTCCAGCTGATGGCCAAAAAATGGGAAACGCCTCCGCCCAGCAACATGGCGGGATTGCAGGGCAAGTTCGATCCCGACGGCGGTGGTCACGGCGTCGCCCAGATTTCCGGCTATATGTCGGACGGTACCAATTCGAAGTTCCAGGCGATTCGAGATGCAACCGAATCAGCCAACACGGACATGGCGCGGCTCACCAGCGACGTTCATGCAGGCATCCCGGGTGTTTTCAACGGAACCTACACCCGAGAAAACGAGCCGCCGGTCAAGATGAAGCTTACGATAACCAGTCCGCCCGGCAACGGGCTCCGCGGCGTGGCAACCATCTATCTGCCCGGCGACTCCGGCGCCAAGGCCTACACCTATAGCCTCCAAGGAGCCCCCGACGGCCGCGGCGTCTTTCATCTGTTCGTCAACGACTGGGAGACGGCCCCGCCAAAAGATTTCAAAAATTTCAAAGCAATGGGATTCAATGGAACGCTCGCTCTCGATCTGACGCAGAATACGGCGCGAATCACCAGCGCGCCGGCGTCCGGCTCGCTCGCACCCTTATACCTGCCCCAATTTGAGGCGACGTGGGACGCAACAGAATCGGCGGATCTCCAAGGCACTATCGCAGCTCAAAAGTCGATCGGCTCCGCTGAACAAGCTGCCGCCATGAAGGCACGCGACGAGATGATGAAGAATGCGCCGCCGAAGGAGTTGGCCTCCAAGGATCTGGTCCGCAAATCCCGGCAGTACTGGGAAGGCTATCAGAACGACATGCTCCGCGAAGTCTTCGACGGCGGTTTCGGCGCCGCCATGGATGAGAATGAAGACTTTCAGAAAGTCTTCTGCACCTACGTCGAAGCGTTCTCAAAAAATTGCCCCGAATGTCTGCCCGCCAATCACCAGGCGCTCACCGTCACAGTGATAACCAGCATGACCACGACGAAGAACCTCGCCTGGCGGGAAGGCGTGGACCCTGAGTCAGATCGCTATCAGACGACCAAGACCGAAGCAACGTTCACGGTCGATATGGATTCGCGATTCGTTGACAAATATAAGCAGTTTCACGACGCCTTGAATTCACCAGGTGCAGCCCTGCGCAACGTCGCTGCTGCCGCACAGCCCGGCGGAACCCAGCGCGTCGTCGGCGCCCTGATGGCCATCGCGACCGACATGCAAAAATTCTTCGCCGACCACCCCGGCAAGAGCGCCGCCATGCGCCAACTCAACGAAAATTTCCTGCGCGCCGTCAACAACAATCCATCGCTCCAGCAAGCCGGCGAAAAAATCGACGGAGCCGAAGCCGAAAGCGACAAAGACCTTCTCCCCGGCCGCTACGCGCGGTTTGTGGACGGCGCCAATGCGTACTTTATCGAACGGGCCAAAACCAACCCCACCAAGTTCGGGCACAGTGAATCGCACGATACGGCGCTCTGCCAGCGCCTCGCCGAGCTATACGACCGCGACATGACCCGCGACGAGGAATACTACTATGCCAACGATTTCCAGAGCCGCTTTCTCCCCATCATGGGCACAAGGGCCTCCTGCCCCGACCCTGCCTGGCCGCAACTTCATCCCAACGTCGAAAAGGCCATCGCCGAAGTAAAATAGAGCCGCATTAACCACGATGAGCCTGAGTTAATCGGAGATATTCACACCTATTGCTTCTCGGCTCTCACGGCTTCCACTCCAGCACATAAGCCGTCTGTGGTGGAATATTCTCCAGCGTCTCCCCATCCCCCTGCCCCGTCATCTGCACATACACATCCAGCACCCCATCGCGCTGCCAGCGCACGCGATCATACGATGGCTCCCAATATCGCACACTGAAATCCGTCAGATCCTTCACCGACCATTTCGGGTTCGCCAGATCATCGCAATGCGTCACCGACACTTTGCTGTCGCGCTCAGCATCTCGGAAAATGAGCGAGACGCTTGTCTTCCCATCCACATTCTTGGCAAACACCTGAGGCCGGCAGATCGGAACCTGCTTCGACCCCGCCCCACTCAAACTAAACGTCCCCTTCCGATCCGACGCCTGCACCGTCTTCCACGCGCCGCCGTCGTTGTAAACCACATAATACTGAACCTTACTCTCCCCCTCCGGCCGAAAATAAGTCGCGATGATCGGATGCCCCTGATCGTCCGTGCACATCGACGTCTGGTTCATCAGCTCATGCTTCTGCGGAACCGCTGAAGCAATCTCCGCGGTCGCCATCGTGATAGGGATTTCATACGCGCTGCCATCCGATTTTTTCCACGTCTTCCCGCCGTCATCCGATCGCGCGTAGCACAGATCATGATTGCTCGCCACATCCGGCGACTCTCGCCATACCCACGACACATGAATCGCCCCCCGCCCATCCACGCACGCCTGCCAATACGCATTGCGATGCCCCTCGCCGCTGATCAAATTGCCGTGCATCTGCGTCCACGTCT
>DATAPK010000038.1:0-3560 GCA_036265245.1 Tepidisphaeraceae bacterium
TCAACGGCCTGCAGGGAATGGACCCGACCAAGTCATTCACAGTGAATTTCAACGCCTTCAACAACCCCTCCCCCGACGCCCTGATCTTTTTCGCGATCCAGGATTCCCTCGGCAACACGCCCATTTTCGATGGCCTGCAACCCAACGTCACCCAGGACACCATCCCCGCCGGCACGCTTCAGCCGGGCACGCAATATTCGTTCTTCCTCTTCTTCGACAACATCGCTATCTCCGCCGACAACAACGCCCAGGTTCTGCTCGACAACCGCACGCAGGGAAGCTTCACCACCTTCACCGTCCCCGAGCCCGCCAGCGCGTGGATGGGCTTTCTCGGCATCAGCCTGATGTGGAGACGATGGCAAAAACGCTAAACGGAAACGGCCAGCGACTCCTCCGCGCAACACAGCGCAGCGGCGCTACACCGCGCCGCCTGCGAAAAGCTTTCACGCTCGTCGAACTGCTGATCGTGATCTTCATCATCGCCATGATGATCGCGATCCTGCTCCCCGCCCTTCGCCACGCTCGCGAAGCCGCCAACCGCGCCACCTGCCTCGGCAACCTCCGCCAGATTGGCCAGGGAATCTTCATCTACGTCAGCGAAAACCAGCAGTGGATGCCGCCGGCAACCAACACCGTTTACAACTACGGCGACCCCGCCTCCACCCCGCCCACCATGTGGGGCGCGCCCAACGGAACGCCCAACTTCCTCCGCACCGCGCTCGGCCGGCGCGACGGCCATGTCCCAATCATCGTCTGCCCCAGCGTCGCCCGGCAGTTGGACGGCACCGTCGTCGGCATCGGCTACGCCCCGACAGACCTCAGCAACACCAACTATCAAGCCAACGCGGTCGTCCTCGGCCGGCGCATCAGCATGGTCAAGCATTCAAGCCAAATCGTGCTGCTCGACGAATCCGCCGCCGCCACCAACGCCGCCCTCTGCCGCCCCTTCCCTTCCGTGCCCGGCGATTTTTACGGCCTGGGAAACTACGCCAACTACGCCGCCCTTCCCCTGCACAACTTTCTCAACTTCCCGCTGTGGCACAACGTCGTCAACGGCAAAGAAGATTCGCTCGACATCCACGACCACGGCGTGCAACTTCTCTACCTCGACGGCCACGGCGACTACCGCAAATACCACGACCTCCGCAGCAGCGACTTCGGCCTGACACCCGACGAACCCTGGTCGCTAACCAATTCCTGGTACCCCGACACCGGCGGCAACGCGATGAGCGCACCGTTTAAGGAATCGTTGGATTAAATGTCGTCCTGTTTTTGAGAAATCATGCAACCCGATATGAACATCCGCGACAGCAAAACGATTTGCTCACCCTCCGCCACTCTTACGCCCTGATGTCTTCTTGGCCCCCCTGCGAAATGCCTTCGCCGGCGTCCGATCCGCCGGATCGCCCCCTCTACCTCGTCGCCGCGGTTTGGTTTGTTTCTTCTCTTCCATCGGAATCCCCCACTTCTCCCGAATTTGGGCTTCCATTTTGTCCACGACATTGCGTTTATGTTTGAAAAATGCCGCCGCCTCTTCCGTCGGATTGCCGTCGCGATCTTTCCACCCACTTTGCAAAACCGGGGCGGACAGATGCGTCAGCTTATCCAACGCCTCATTCCCGCCGGGAATCTCCGCCCGGATCGCCCGGTTAATCGCCTTTGCCAGCTTGCCGCCGTATTTTTCTCGCAATTCACGTTCGCCCATGAGGTTCTTTCGTCAAATCCGCTATCAATGAGAGCATCGAGAAACAAGTCTCCGAGCATCATACCAATTTACATCGCCCCCATCTGCTTCAGCATACTCACCATATCCATGATGATACGGCTCTCAGCCATTCTGCCGTCGCGAACCAGATCGATCACCACGCCCCAAACATTGACCGCTTTACCCGAAGCCGGCACGCCCAGAAATTCTCCGCGATGCGTGGCCGAGAAATTAAAACGTGTGACAACCGTCTCGCCCTCGCCAATCTGTTCCTCAATCCGCCAGCGCATATCCGGAAATGCGGCAAGAAACGCTCGCAGCACATCCCGCAACCCTTCTCGCCCCGGCCCCTGCCCGGGAAACGGAAAGTGCTCGATAAAATTCTCCGTCACAATTTCATCGAGCACGTTTAGATTGTGTTGATTGAGCGCTTCCTCGACAAAGCGCTGAATGACTTGCTTGGGTTGTGGTTTGTTCATCGCATCTCCTTTTGGCTGGATGCGATGATAGATTGCTAAGGGTGAGTAGGGAAATCGAACGACGAAACCCAAATGACCAAAGGCCTGTGTCCGAGCCTTGGTCATTCGAGTTTCGTTATTCGGATTTCCATCATCCCGTGATCACCGCGCACTGCATGGAGAACGGAATGCCCAGGCCCGGCACTTCCGGGTTGCCGGATGGCTGAAAATATCCGCCGGTGAGGCTCTTCCAATCCGGAGCAGCGGCGCCGGAAAGCGTAATGCCTGTTTTGCCAAAATCGTTGGTCGTCATTTGGCCATTGGCGCCGTAGTGAACCTTGCCAATGATCTGGGCCGTGCGGTGCGTATGATTATTCGTGATGTACATCGTGAAGGTGCCCGCGAGCCCTCCATCGGACGAGTGAGCGAGATACATCGTCATGCGCTCGCTGGCGGTGGGCGTAAAATAGTTGCCCGTATAAATCAGTATCGAATTCTTCCCGCCCGGCGGGGGAGACTGCTTTACCGGAATAACCACCGGCGACACCGGCCGCAGGGCAGCCGACTTGACTTGCACCGGATGTGCCGCCGAAAACATCTCACGGCTTTCCAACCCCTCAAACGAAATCGAACCACGCAAATTTCCCTTGGCTTTCATCTCTCGCTCCTTTTCCCTAAAACTCTGCGACGCTTTTGATGTACAATTCAATTGCCAAAGAAAGCAAATCAGAATAATTCACCGCAATATCACGCGGTTTTATGAGACCTTCGCGTTTCCCTTCCGCCCATAAACGCTTTATCATCCCCGCCGGAGATCAAAATCTATGTTGCGTCGCAAATTCGGTGATACGGAATTGGAAGTCTCCAGCATCGCCCTTGGCTGCTGGATTTTCGGCGTCGATTGGTGGGGCCATTACACCCAGGCCGACGCCAATCGCATCTGCAGCTTCTCCCTCGATCAAGGCGTCACCTTCTTCGACAACGGCGACGCCTACGGCAACGGCCGCGCGGAAACCCTCTTCGGCCAATGGCTCAAAGACGCCAAGATCGATCGCGCCAAAATCGAAATCGGCGGAAAATTCGGCTACGACTTCTACTCCGACCCCGGCGAAGCCGGCTCCCATCGCGAACGCAAACAAGATTTCTCGCCCGCCTTTCTTCGCAAAGCCTTCGAGCAGTCGCTTCAGCGCCTTGGCGTGGACTACATCGACCTCTACATGGCCCACAACATCAAGCTCCCTCAGTTCCGCGACGACACCTTCGCCGAGCTCGAGAAGATGAAATCCGAAGGCAAGATCAAAGCCTGGGGCGTTTCCCTCGGCCCCGCGATCGGCTGGCGCGAAGAAGGCATCAAAGCGATGCTCGAGCACAACGCCAAAGCCGTCCAAACGGTGATG
>DATAPK010000039.1:0-3042 GCA_036265245.1 Tepidisphaeraceae bacterium
CCGCCGCTTACTAATCCTCCCCAAACGGCAACGAGCCCGATCCATTTCCACTTTCTTCCGGGCCGAAGCATGAGATAACCTTCCACGCCGAAATTCGACGCTAGTTCAGCTTCGGACTGACGGATTCCAAGCTTAATGATAAAGAGGATGCAGATGCGAACAGTGCATTCTCGGACGCATTTGCAGACTGATGAAGGGGGTGAGACAGAAGTTTTGTGATCGGCGTAACGCGGTTGACTCGTACGGCTTAAAGCGGCGCGGGAGTCATCTTCATTTGAGAAATGGCCCTAGGAGGCCATACTCATCCGGGCAGAGTGATCAGATTGCGCAGTTTGCTGATCTTCTTCGTTGGATCCATCCGCGCTGTAGTTCACATAGTAATCCCAGAGGATTTCGGGATCGCGGATGTCGCGGGCATAGAACTCTGAACAATACCAGCGATTGAGTGCTCCCATCGCTTTTTCAAAACGGTCGCCAAAATCTTTCGCGCCGCCGCTTTTGATGAAATAGACCAGGAGCAATTCGGGATCTTCTACCCGCCGACAATAGGCTTGAGAACAATACCAGCGATTTACCGGGCCGACTGCTTCGGCCAACTGCATTCGAAGACGAAACTGCATAACGGATGACCCTCCGTGGGTGTGTATGGTAATGATAGGCCCGGCGAAGGAAAAGGGGAATTTGAGAGGAAGCTCGGAGATTTTTAACGATTGCTCAATCCCCGCCCGCGATCATTTCTTGCTGAGCACCGCCGCAAGCGGCTTTCCATCGACATCCGGCATCGAAATATCCAGCAATTTGGCAAGCGTCGGAGCGACATCGATGTTCTGGATTTCGCCGAGACGGGCGCCGGGTTGGATGCCGACTCCCCAGGCGACGAATGTGGCGTGCAGATCGGAGATTTCAGCTTCGTGGCCATGGCTGCCTTTGCGCTCGGGCTTGGCGTTGAACGGAATTGCACCAGCGGCGGTGTCGCCGAAGTTGTACCCTTCCTTGGCAAAGATAATCATGTCGGGGGCGTGCGGATCGTCTTTGGGATCGGCGACGCCGTAAGATTTGAATTCGCTTGAATCGACGACTTTGGAAACCCCTTCCACGCCTTCAAATGCTTTTCTCACACGATCGACGATCTGATCGTGATTTTTTTCATCGGTGATATAGAGCAGGATACTTCCGCCCTGCGTGACGATGCGCACCGAGCCGGCGACGACGCGGATGCCTTTCACTTCGACAAGATCAGCCTGCCGGAGAATGACATTGGGCAGAATCGCTTTTTCGATCGGCGAAAAACCGTGATCGGAGACGACGATCAGCGTGGCCTTGTCAGGATAATCTTTTTTCAGTTCTTCCCAGACCTGGCCCACCTCCTGATCGTCCTTTTTGATGGCGGCGTACGCTTCGGGAGAGCGCGGGCCGCTGAGGTGCTCGACATGATCGACATCGATGAGATGGAGCAGCGCCAGGTTGGGTTGATGATGCTGAAGGATGTGAAGGAAGACGGCGGTGCACATTTCATCCGAGACGATGCGAACTTTGCTGTCGGAGCCGCCCTGAGGTTCGCCGTCGGCCCAGATGCCGGCTTTGACGGCTTCGTCGTAAAGGGCGGGCGTGGTGTATTTGTGGAGGATGTCGTTGTCGGCGACGTCGGGGAAAGTCCAGTCGAGATTTTTGGCGCCGCGTGTGACGGGCCAGCGGATGCCCGCGGTTCGCAGGCCGGCAGCTTTGGCCAGATCGTAGATCGTGGGCACCTTCAGAATTTGATCTTTGTCGAAGATGGGATCGGAAATGAGCTGCACGGGTTTGCCGGTAGCGCGATCGAAATAATTGTTGCCGACGACGCCATGACGGGCGGGGTTATCGCCGGTGGCAAGGGTAGCATGGTTGGTCCAAGTAACGGTGGGCGTGGAGGCTTTCATCGAGGCGGCCCGAGCACCGGCTTCTGCGAGGGCGCGGATGTTGGGCATCTCGGCCTTGGGGTCGTCAATGTAATACGCAGCCAATCCGTCGACGCTGATCATCACGACGATTCGGTCGGGAGGGATGACGGCGCGGGCGGGCGCGATGAAGAAGGAGAGACAAAGAACCGAAACGAGAATTCGGAATACAGATCGCACAGGAACTCCTCCGATTTGCGGACTATGTTTTCATTTTCATATGAGCTGCGGTTTCTGGCCGCCATGTGATGGCGGATGAGTTTACACTTGAGCTTTCACGCGAGCTACCCGGCACTGTTAGGATTTGAAGAAGAGATTACCCATTGTTTGCGGATTGAGCTGAGTTTCTTTCGGACCTGCCGGGGTTTTTGTTGAGACGATTCCGGGGAATGGAGAACGGTGGGGAATTTTGGGGAATGGGAAACCAGCGTGGACGCCGGGGCGAAACGGGGTGTTCCAACTGAGAGCGGTAGTTGAGACTCCCGTTTAGCGGCGACGCAACGCGGAGCCATCCCTTAGCGCACTCCTGCTCCCCTGCAAAATTTGCCCTCATCACCGCCAATCCCAAGTCTCAGATTGGTTTCATCTGCAATCTTTGCGTCACCCCCGCCGAGCCTCTCGCATGCCGTATGCTCTCAGCGCACCAGTTTTTCCGGAGGGAAAATCATTCGTGAAAAAAGCGATTCTTTATTGTCTCACCGTCGGCGTTCTGTGCGCGATCGCAAGCAGAGCCTTCGCCGTTCCAACTTTTTACATCCTGCAGGAAGACACGCGATTCACGCAGACCGGGCCCACGTCGACGACGGGCAACGGCTTCACTTTCCAAGGCCGGGCAACGCCCAACGACGGCATCGGCCCGATCGATTTCGACGGCGGAACCATCTCCTTCCCCGCCGCCAGCCCGCTCACTCCCGGCACGCTCTCGCCATCGGGCGCCGAGCTGGATTACAACTCCGGCAAGGTCGATCAGGCAACGTTTCAAACGGATTATCCCAACGGCACCTACACGTTTCATCTGACTGATTCGACCAACGCATCGCACACCCAGACCGAAGCCGTGGACAGCACCCTCACCACCCCGCCGGTGACGGTTCCGATTCTCTCCGCG
>DATAPK010000040.1:0-12923 GCA_036265245.1 Tepidisphaeraceae bacterium
GCGTACAGCTACTCAACAAAATGGCAGACGCTACCCAAGGAATGGCGGGCATTTCCGTTGCCAACGTTGGATGCCGAATCGCTCGCCGAAATCGCCGACGCTGCCACCGCGTATCGCAAGGCGGCCAAAGCTCATTCTGAAGAGTTCTTCAGCCAGACCTCGGAAACTGATGTTCGAGACACGCTGATGCTGATGGACGCAGCGGTCCTCAAGGCTTACGCGCTGCCGCCCGGACTAGAGCAGAAGATGCTCGCCATCTTCGACGACGTCGAAAGGCCCGGCGTCGGATGCAGTTTCGCGTCATACCCGCAGGTGCCGACGACGGTTAGTCTGCCGTTCCATCTTCGCTTGCTGCTGCCCCGATTCCACGAGCTTGTTGACCTTCGCTTGGCTGGCAAAATCAAACGACAGCAGCTGGCTGAACTCGAAGAGATCGAAAGTCGCTTTGATGCGTACGAAGAGACATCGCCTATCGACGCGTCATTTCGGACATGGATGCAGGAATTGGACCAGCGACATACCAAGACTGCATCGAAACTGGATGCCATTGAAGCGAAGCTGCAGAAACGCGCAAGCGGGGGTGGGGTATGAGAGTCATTCGACAATCCGACGTACCGCGATACACGGATTACAAGAAATACAAACCGCTGCTACGTAAGGATTTCTTCTATCGATGCGCGTATTGCCGGCATCACGAGCGAACATTCGGCCAAGTGGCCTCCATGTCGGTCGATCACTTTCGACCCATAAAGCCGTTTTCCCATCTGGAGGTAGCGTACGAGAATCTTTACTACTGCTGCTGCGAGTGCAACACATATAAGAGCAACAAGTGGCCCACCCAAGAGCAACTTGATGCGGGTGTATGCTTTGTTGATGTATGCGAAGAAGAGTGGGAAGACCATCTTGAAATACGTTCGGATGTAACGTCGGGGAAAACATCCATAGGGAATTTCACTGCTGAGCAAGTCCGATTGAGCCGGCGAAAGCTGACGACGCGAAACCGAGAATTACGCATGAAAGAGTTTAAGATTCGCAGTGAGCTTGGCCGTGTTGACCGTATGCGCCGACGGTTTGGCTCGGGAATTGATGCAGAGACAGCTCGTGACCTCAATGAGTCGGAACAAATCCTACTTGCTGACTTGAGTGCGGTGCTTTCCCCCGAACCACTCGAAGACTGACAACTGACATAAATCCCACCCCACCCGCCGTCCGACGGCGGAGTAGAAGGCGGCGGGGCTGAGGTGGGTCAAGATCCGCATCGTCTGTAAGAGCCACCTGGCGATCAAAATGATCCCGCTGGAAGCAAATTGGCATGTCGTGAACGGCAAGCCGGCGATCGAGTGGATCATGGAGCGCTATCAGGTGACGCGGGATAACGACAGCGGGATCGTCAACGATCCGAATGACTGGTGCAAAGAGCACAAGCAGCCGAGATACATCGCGGATTTGATCGGGCGGGTGGTGCGGGTGAGCATGGAGACGATTGGGATCGTGAAAGGGTTGCCGGGGCTGAATGAAAAGGCGACCTGAGCGTCCATTGCCACGTCCTCCACGTTACTCGCGCGCAATCAAAAGAACGGGGGGCGAATCAGAACCAATTACCGGCTCTGAGCCGGCGTTGACACGGTTTCGCCTTTGGCGCTGCCGACCATCTCGGTCAATTCATTGAGCCACTGCTGCATCTCGTCGCGTTTCTGATCTTCGAGCAGTTGATGCTGCCACTTGGTCGTCAACGCCAAAGTGAGTTGATCCCAACGGCTGTGTGTAAAAAACATCGTATCGGTTGGCGATATGTGGGTAACTAAAGTTGACGCATCTACGGCGCGGGACACTTCGGCTTCTCGCCCTTCAGTATGCCGATCACATCGCGAACCACCCAACTCATGTTCTCCAGGGCCGTGACCGTGCGGGCGGCGAGGTGGGGGGTGAGGAGAATGTTGTTTAAGCCTAGCAGTGGGAAATCCTTTTGCGGGGGCTCGGGCCAGTAGACATCCAGGGCGGCGCCGGCGAGGCGTTTTTCTTGGAGGGCGTTGGCCAGGGCTTTGGCGTCGAGCACTTCGCCGCGGCTGGTGTTTACTAAAATCGCGCTGGGCTTCATTGTTGCGAGTTGTTCGGCGCCGATCAGGTTTTCGTTGCCGGGCAACATCGTGATGTGAAGAGACAGCACATCGGATTCGCGATAGAGCGTGGGTTTGTCGACGGCGGTGGCGGGGAAATCGAGTTGGCTTTGCACATCCAGTAGATCGTTGTAGATCACCTTCATGCCGAAACCGTGGGTGGCGATGTGGCCGACGCGACGGCCTACGCGGCCCATGCCGAGGATGCCGAGGGTGAGCTCGTGCAATTCCACGCCGCGAACGGTGTTGCGGATACGCTTGAATTCCTTGGGGTCGTAGACTTCGTCGCGGAAGAAATTCCAGGGACGAAGCAATTGCAGAATATAGCCAAAAACGAAATCGCCGACGGCCAGGGTGTTGGCGCTGGGGGTGTAGACGACTTCGACGCCGCGGCGACGGCAGGCGGGGACGTCGATCGCTTCGAGCCCCACGCCGCCGCGTCCCACGACGCGGAGTTTGGGTGCTTTTGCGAGCATCGCTTCGTTTACGCGGGTGTAGGTGCGCACGACCATGCCTTCAGCGGTGGCCAGGGCCTGGTCGAACGCGGGATCGTCGTAGGCGATTTCGATGACCTCGGCATTTTCACGTAGCCATGCCAGAGGCTTGGCATCGGAACCTTCGGTGACCAGGACGATGGGGCGGTTGCTGCTCATGCAGGCTATCATACGGACCCTGCTTGATGGGTGAAATGATTCGTCTGCAGCGGCGTTTGTGGTATGGTTCTGTGCACGGCACCTGGGCTAGCTCATGAAGATTCTGCACGCGATATCGGGGATCGATCCATCAGCGGGGGGCACCGCGACGGCGCTGCTGTCGCTGGCGGCGGCGCAGGCGCGGGCGGGGCTGGATGTCACGGTCGTTTCAACGTATGAGCGGCCTGAACCGGAGGCGGCGGAATCGCTGCGTGCGCAGGGAGTCAAGGTAGCCCAGATCGGGCCGGCCAAATGGCCTCTCGCCCGGCATCTCGACATTATTCCCAAATTGCGCGAGCTGATCGTCGATGCCGATCTCGTCCACACACATGGCATGTGGGAAGAGATTCAGCACCAGGCGGCGCGTCTCTGCCGCGAGCTTCATGTGCCTTATGTGATGAGCCCGCATGGCATGCTCGATCCGTGGAGCCTTTCGCAAAGCGGGTGGAGAAAACGAATTTATCTCGCCGCAAGAATGCGACGGAATCTCGATGGCGCGTCGGCGATTCATTTCACGACGCAGACCGAGCGCGATCTGGTCGCTCGTCTGGAATTGCAGGCGCCGGCGATCGTCGAGGCAAACGGGGTGGATATAGCAGCGTTTGAAAACCTTCCGCCGCGAGGAACGTTTCGAGCTAAATATCCGGCGCTTGGCGATCGGCCGATGGTGCTGTTTCTGGGCCGGCTTCATTACAAAAAGGGATTCGATCTGCTTATCCCGGCGTTTGCGAAATTGAAGGATTCCAACGCGATGCTGGTGATCGCTGGGCCTGATGCGGAAGGGTATCGCAATCAGATTCAGAAGATGATCGATCAGCACAGGCTGGGGTCGCGTGTTGTGTTTACTGGAATGCTTCGAGGATCGCAGCGGATCGAGGCGTTTGTCGATGCGGATCTGTTTGTCTTGCCCAGCTATCAGGAAAATTTTGGAATCGCGGTGGTGGAAGCGCTGGCATCGGGCTGCCCGGTGATCATCAGCGATCAGGTGAATATCTGCCGCGAAGTGAAGGCGGAAAAGGTCGGCGCGGTGGTGCCGCTCAAAGTGGAGCCGTTGACTGAAGAACTGAACCGCTGGCTGGGCGATCGCGAGCTTCGGCGCGGGGCGTCGCTGCGCGGGCCGGTGTTTGTGCAGCGTGAATATGACTGGAATCAGATCGCCCATCGCTGGGCCAAGCGATATCAGGAGCTTTATGCGCATCGCCGGCCGTTTTACAGTTCGAGTCTTGCCCAGGCGGTGCCCGAGCCGGTGCTCAATCGGCTTCATGTGTTGCATGTGATCGCGAACCTGGACTATGAAACCGGCGGGCCTGCGATTGCGCTGGCGGGTTTGTCGCGGGCCCAGCAAAAGGTCGGGTTGGATGTCACGATCGTTTCCACGTTTCCAAAAAATGCGAATCTGGCGCTGGCTTATGAACTGCGGCGGCAGGGGAGGGACGTGCATCTCATCGGGCCTGGCAAGGGAAAGCTGGTGCGACATCCGCAAATTGCCCCGACCATCCGCAGGCTGGTGGCGCGGGCGGATGTCGTGCACATTCACGGCGTCTGGGAAGAGATTCATCACTTGGCGGCGCTCGAAGCGCGACGGCAGGACATTCCTTACATCATTCGCACCTGCGGCATGCTCGATCCGTGGAGCCTTCGGCAGCACAGTTTACGCAAGAAGGCCTATCTTCGCGTGCGATTGCGAAACGACCTGAACCACGCCGCGGCGGTTCATTGCACCAGCGATCGCGAGCGTGATTTACTGGATCGGCTGCATTTGCGGTCGCCGCGCATCGTCGAGCCCAACGGGGTTGAGCTGGAAGAGTTTGACGATCGTCCGCCGCGCGGGTCGTTCCGCAAACGCTACGGCGGATTGAGCGATCGCCCGATCGTGCTGTTTCTGGGGCGATTGCATTATAAGAAAGGGTTGGATTTGCTGATTCCCGCCTTCGCTGCCGGCACCAGCGGCGAGGTGATGCTGGTGATCGCCGGGCCGGATGCGGATGGATACCGCGCCAAGATTGAGCGGATGGTCGAAAATTATCATCTGGGAGATCGCGTCGTGTTCACCGGAATGCTTTATGGCAAGGAGCGCATCGAAGCGCTCGCCGACGCGGATTTGTTTGTATTGCCGAGTTATCAGGAGAACTTCGGGATTGCGGTCGTCGAAGCGCTGGCGGCGGGATGCCCGGTGCTGGTTAGCGATCAGGTGAATATCCACGAGCAAATCACCAAGGCCGGTGTCGGGGGCATGCACCCCACGCGCGTTGATGCGATGGCGGCGGAATTGACCCTTTGGATGGGCAACCCTGCCTTGCGCGAATCGGCATCAAATCGGGCCCGGGATTTTGTGCGTGAGCACTATGATTGGCGTGCCATCGCGCAGCGGTGGGCGGAGCGATATGAAAGGTTGCGGGGCCGGCGGAGCGCGTCTCTCTCTGCCGCCGCCTCATCGCCGATTGCCACATGAGCTTTGGTTGAATGGTTACGGCTTCAAATGACGAATCTTACGATATGAAAGTCCTGATCTGCTGGTCGCACATTTCCGGCTACATGGCCGCGTGCTGGCGGGCGCTGGCGGCGAGCGGCGTGGATCTTTCCATCGTCGCGTTCAAAACCGATGCCCCGAATTCCGGCACGCAGGCGGCGTTCAAGGATGACGTCGTCGCCGGCCTGAACGTGCGATTGCTCTCGCCCGACGAGAAGGATGATGCCAAGCTGATCCTGGATCATGCGATCAAGCTAGGGCCTGATGTGATCGTCGTGCCTGGGTGGTTTCACGAGCCTTATCGTGCGCTGGTGAATGCGGCGCCACTTTCTAATGTGAAGTTTGTGATGACGATGGACACGCCGTGGCAAGGAACCGTTCGCCAGTTTCTGGCGGCGGTGAAGTTGAAATCCTATCTGGGGCGGATGAGCGCGGTGGTTGTGGCCGGCGAGCGCGCATGGCAGTACGCGAAACATCTGGGCGTTCCCGAGGGAAAAATTCTTCGCGGCGTGTATGGATTTGATGCGCATCCACTTGAGAACCTTCTGGAACAAAGAAAATCCACGGCTTGGCCTCGGCGATTTTTGTTCGTGGGTAGATATGTGGATGACAAAGCGATCAATGTGCTGCTGGCGGGGTATAAAGAATATCGTCAAATATCGAAAGAAGCCTGGCCGCTGGTTTGTTGCGGGCAGGGGCCGCATCGAAATGAAATTCTGGCAGCGGAAGGCGCCAGCGACATCGGATTCGTTCAACCGGGCGAACTTCCACGCGTGCTGCTGGAGCATGGCGCGTTTGTGATCGTCAGCCGATATGAACCGTGGGGCGTCGCCATCGCCGAGGCGCAATATTCTGGGCTTCCTGTCATCTGCACGGAAGCCTGCGGCGCGTCGGTCGAATTGGTTCGTCATCGCGCCAGCGGATTGCTCGTGCCGACGGAAGATGCGGCTTCACTCGCGCGGGCGATGTTATGGATGGAACAAAACCCGGATCAGCTTCCAGCGATGGGCGAGATCGGCAAATCGCTGGCTAAACCATTCGCATCCGAATTCTGGGCACGGCGATGGAAGCAAAAGCTTGAGGAGATTTTGAGCTAAGGATTTGTTCGCTCGAATTGCTTCTTCGCGTAATTCCATTTCAACAATACATCCCAATCCTGCGGATGAAATTCCGGGTCATCCAATAAATAGGAACCCAGGATCAGGTGGCGTTCGGGAACGAACCAATCTAACGCCATCGCATGCACCAGCAACACTTCATCCCCCATGCGATAGACCGCGTAGGTTCTTCGGGGGGGAAGTTCCTTGCCATCAAAAACAACGCACACTTTGAGATTGTGAGCGTCGGGCGGCAGCAGGGCGATGATCTGTCTGGCTTGATCTTCAGCGCGTTGGCCAACGTCGCGAAGCCCTTCGACTTTGATGTAAATCGTCACGAGGCTGGAGATCAGGGCGAGCATCGCAATGCCGGCCGCGACGAACCGCCAGGTTGTTGCCCGCCTGAGCCATCCCTCGGCGGATATTCCGCAAAGCAGCGCCAGCGGCAGTAAAAGCGGCGTGAGATACATCTCTGATTCGTGAAAGATTACATTTTCGGGAAAACTTGCGGCTATGAAGCTTCCGGCGAGAAAAAGGAGCCAGAGGCGAGTGGAGGATGCTGGGGAAGCTGCATCACCGATTGGATCAGACGGCTCTAACTGTCGCAGCCGACAGATTACTCCGCCGGCGATGGCCGCAACCGCGATCGCCATGCAGGCGGCCACCATGGCCAGCACGATCGGGCTCTGATGCACATAGACCCAGATCGAATCGCCGAAAAATATGAGGCCGGTCGCGATGACAGCGAAGTTTTCAATCCATTGAATGGGATTGAGAGCGAGGTAGTCAGCGCCATGAATTTCTCCATACCCTTTGGGCATGGCGTACTGACGGAGAATGAGGATGGCGACAAAAACAGCCGAAAGCCCCGCGCCCATGATGATCGCTTTGCGCCAGCGATGCGTCGGGCTGAAGCAGAAAATAGTCCAGGTTGCCAGCGGAACGATGGCAAAGCTGTATTCCTTCCATCCCGCGGAAAGCGCAAAGCAAAGGATCGCAAGGGGAAGGGCAATGCTGATGCGGTTTCGAAAGACGAGAACGAGCCACGCGCCGAGCCAAAGGAACGTGCAGCTTCCGATCCCATCCACGCCATCAATGCTGGAGAGCGCCTGGGGCAGAACGGGATGAAAGAGCATGACCATTACCGCGATGGTGCAAGCGAGCGGAGAGAGCTTGAGGCGGCTAAGCCATAAACCCAGCACCGCGAGATACCCCGCCATCGCAATGAAATGCACAACGCGAATCCAGAAAACCCGATGGACGTCCGATATCTGCGCAAATGCCCAAATCGCCAGCGATTTGAAGGGCCGGTAATGCATGCTGCTCATGCTCTCGCGGAAGAAAATGGTGGGACCCAGGGCATTGCCTCGAAGGATTTCGTGTACGACCGGAAAGTCGTCGCTGGCCGGTTTCACGCCGAAAGAACGCCAGTAAATGGCAATTTGGGCCAAAAATAAGCCGAAACAGATTAGGACAAGCGGCAACGTTCGATTTCGCGGCGGGTTGGACATGAAACTTCCGACATCCTCGAGTATTTGACGTATAATAGCTGAAGTGCTCTGCATGAGGAAACGACACGCTTCAGCCAAGTGCAGTTCTTGAGAAAATGCTTAGGTCCTGTTTCTGGTACGCACGGCTGGCGTAATTAACCTAAACCCTATTCCATACAATGAACACAGTTTTAATTACCGGTTCCAGTGGATTGATCGGTTCTGAGGCCGTCGCCTATTTCGATTCGCGCGGCTGGAAAATCGTCGGCGTGGATAACAACATGCGCGCTGATTTCTTCGGCCCAAAAGGGGATACCACCTGGAATCTCAAACGCCTGCAATCTGCAACGAAGAATTTCCATCACACGCAACTGGATATTCGCGATCGCGTCGCGGTCGCAAAAATCATTGGTGACGTAAAGCCTGATTTGATCGTCCACGCCGCCGCACAACCTTCGCACGATCTGGCTGCCAAAAGGCCATTTGACGATTTCGACGTCAACGCCGTCGGCACATTGAACATGCTTGAATCCACCCGCCAGTCACGCGATGCAGGATTGTGCGATCCCGTCTTCATCTTCATGAGCACCAACAAAGTGTACGGCGATGTGCCCAATGAAATGGATCTGAAGGAACTGGCAACGCGATGGGATTACGCACGTAGCGAAGATTACAACGGCGTGCGCGAGGACATGCGCATCGATCGATGTCTGCATAGTGTTTTTGGCGCGAGCAAAGTTGCGGCCGATGTGATGTGCCAGGAGTATGGCAAATATTTCGGCGTCAAAACCGGCACGTTTCGCGGCGGATGCCTCACGGGGCCCAACCACAGCGGCGTCGAGCTTCATGGCTTTCTGAACTATCTCTTCAAAGTCGCCAAGAGCGGCGGGGCGTATACGATCTTTGGCTACAAGGGCAAGCAGGTGCGCGACAACATCCACAGCTTCGATGTGATTTCCGCCTTTGAAACTTTTTATAAAAATCCACGCCCAGGCGAAGTGTATAACCTAGGCGGCTGCCGGCAGAACAGTTGTTCGATGAATGAAGCCCTCACCGCCGCGCAGGAAATGACGGGTAAAAAGATGCAGATCGTCTACAAGGATGAAAACCGAAAGGGCGATCACATCTGCTACATCTCGGACATGAGTAAATTTCGCTCGCACTTCCCAGGATGGTCGATCACCAAGCCGCTTCAACAGATTTATAAAGAGCTGATTGAAGCGTGATCAATGCATTATTGCTTTTTAACAAGCGGCACCTGGGAGGCGAACGCAAGCTTCGTGCGCCTGCGTGAATTTGGAAACGAACTGCTGGCGCGAGGCCATTCCGTTTCGTGCATCGCGGATGATTACCCCTACAACGTTGAGAAACTGCCTGCTGTATTCAACAACAAAGCATCGATCCATATTGCACGCCCCTCGCGTGGGCTCGGGCAAATCATGGCACGGCGCAGGCTCGTCAAGCAGATCAAACCCGACTACGTGCATGTATTGAATCCTTTCATCAAGGCGTACATGGCGCTGCGATTAACGGGCACCAGGATCATCGGCGATTGGGACGAATGGCCGGCGCATCGTAACTTGCCGTTTGCACGAAAGGCGATGGAAAAATTTCTCGATCGCTGGCTCAGGAAGCATGCGCGTCGGATTGTCGTCGCCAGCAAATATCTCCAGCAGGAATTCAAACAACGATTCCATCTCGATGCGGCCTATATTCCATATGCTGCCTATCTTCAGCCGCACGAAGACGGCGAATCCCCCTTTACCGAGCCGACAGCGGTTTACATGGGCAACCTGTATCCCGCCTACGATCACGATCTGCTTTTTGAGGCGGCGCGGATTCTCAAATCGCGAGGCCAAACGCCGAAGATCGCCATTCTGGGGATGGGGCCGGATTTGGAAAAATGGCGGGCGTTTGTCAAAGAGCACGATCTTTCCAATGTGTCGGTTCCCGGCTTTGTCAGCGGCGAATTGCTTTGGCGGTATTTGCGGCATGCGCATGTATTGCTCTTTCCAATCCGGGAAAATCTGCTCAATTTGTGCCGTTGCCCCAGTAAAACCTTCGCCTACGCCCAGACGAGGCGGCCTGTCATCGCCAATCGCGTCGGCGAGGTCGCACAGGTGCTTGGAGACAAAGGAACTTATGTAAATTGCACCGCGGAAGCCTTTAGCGAAGAATTGCAGCGGGCCATGGCGACGGCTTACTTACCGGATGTAGATTACAAAATTGAAAATCATAAATGGTCGTTTAGAACCGATAATCTATTAAGCTTGCTTTAGGCCGGGCAAAATGGCCCCTTGTGGAAGGTAAAACGAACCGGCATCGTCACTACTTCGTGTTACTGGTTGTTCAATACGGAAAATGGATCGCAGTGGTAGAAAATAGGGAGTTTGGTCATGTGGTTCTTAATCTTTGCAACGTTATTTAATTCCGCTGCAGGCCAGGATGACATCATCAACCATATCCGGGTTGGATCGGGCGGCATTTATATTGGCATCATGGAAGTGATCATGGCGGGCCTTTTGCTTTATGCCCTGGCTTTTGGGGGGAATATTGCGCGGCCCTATCCCAATCCGAAAACGCGGGCGTCACTTTTTATTATGTTGACACTGTTTTGTACCGCGATCATTACGGCCTCAATCGAATCATTTCTACATAATGTTGAGCCGGGTCTATATCTGAGAGCAGTAAGAGAATTTGCGGCGTGGCCCATTTACGCATTCATTGGCTATCGATTGTTGGCAACTCCGGAATCGGCTTATCGTTTCATGTATGTAATCGTTTTGGCCGGAACATTGACGGCGACAATGCTGCTTCTGAACTTCGGTGAAAATACCGAGCACTATGAGTGGACGCAGGACCTTAATTCACTCCGATCGGTGCAATTCATCGGACCCTACGCCGGAATGGCGGCCATGGTTTTGATCTACTCAATCGCCTCGGGCATCAAACTTCTGCCGACGCCCGTTGCATTGCCGTTGGCCTGCTATTGTTTGATGGGGCAGTGCGCGCCCCTGCACCGTGGCGAATGGATGGGCATGTGTTTTTGCGCGGTCGGAATGTTCTTCCTACTCCCCCGGGAAAAACGGGTTGCAACGGCCGTAAAAGGCGTTGTTGTCGGCATCTTGGTTCTCCTCGCTGGCCTACTCACCATTAATTTCGTCACCAATGTAATGCACCGGGATTTTGGAAAGATCGTGCAGGACCGATTTGATTCGATGCTTCCAACAGAGCGCACAAATTCCAAAGAGGGGAAGGCGTGGGATACGCGATTGGATAGCATCACTGCCGAATTGAGCATTTGGGCGGACAACCCGATCCTGGGCGGTGGATTTAATATCCAGGACGAGATGGCGCTCGAAGGCAAAATTGAAAACTGGGGTGCTTTCAATCACAATGGCTGGGCCAGCGTGCTCTGCAAGAGCGGAATTGTTGGGTTTATCCCCAGCATGATGCTTTTAGCCAGTCTGTTATTCATTGGTCGCAAATTGGCGGTGAGCCATGTTCATCCGGGCACGACCATGATGGGCGTTTTTGCGTGTATGTGCGGGATCTATCTGTTTTCAGGCATTCTTGCGGGCATGGTATGGACCATGCGCTATGGCATGTTGATCGCTACAGCCTGCGGCATGGCGTATCGCTGCCTGAACATTCAGGAAGTCCTTTTGATGCAAAAGACGGCCGGAGATCAAACCGCCGAATATCCTGAATTCGCCGATTCCGATTATCAGGAATCGGTTATGCAGGCGTTCTGATGTTCAGGGCTGTTTGAGACGATCCACAATGCAGCGGGCCGGTATTTTTGATACTTAAGCAAATCAAGCGATCGTGCGAGTTGTTAGTTTACGCGGGCAACGGGCTTGATGGCTCGCACACAACATGAGCACCACTCTGTTAGAGAATTTCGGCTTGCGCCCCGGTGTTCGCAAAATCGCGGCGAACACCGCCTGGCTTTTCTCCGACAGAATTATTCGCATGCCGGTTAATCTCTTCGTGGGGGCATGGCTGGCGCGATATCTGGGCCCCGATCGTTTCGGTGCATTCAACTACGCAATCGCCTTTGTCGCACTTCTGGCGCCTCTTGCCGGTCTGGGCTTGGACAGCATTGTCGTCAGGGATCTCGTCAGAACGCCGGATCGCGAGGCGACCATACTTGGCTCCAGCTTCATCATGAGGCTGATCGCCAATCTGGCCCTTGTGGTGGTGACGTGTGTCGCAGCCTGGATTCTTCACGTCGGCGATCGGGCTACCCAATGGATGATCTTTATCTTCGCCCTGTGCTGTGTGTTCAGCGCGGCGGATGTGATCGATTATTTCTATCAGTCGATTGTTCAGGCCAAGTACGCCGTCTATGCCCGCAACATTGCTTTTGCCGTCGGAACGATTCTGAAGATCGTGTTCCTGTTGCTTCACGGCTCAGTCGTGGCCTTTGCCTGGGTGACGCTCGCCGAAAACGTGGTGACCGCCGCGGCGCTGATCGTCATTTATCACGCAAAAGGCCACCATATGAACCAGTGGAACTCGAACTGGGCTATGGCCAGGCAATTGCTCTCCGCGGGCTGGCCGCTCATGCTCACTGGCCTGGTCGTCATGATTTACATGCGCATCGATTTGCTGATGCTCGGCCAGTTTCTCGGCGATGATGCTGTGGGCAAATACGCCGCCGCCGAGCGCATTTCAGAATTATGGTTTTTCGTGCCGATGGCGATCTGTTCATCGGTTGCTCCCAATATTATTAAAACCCATGAAGTCAACCCAAAGCTGTGCGATCGACGAACCGAACAGTTGCTTTATCTGATGGTGGCCATGAGCTACGGTGTGGCGCTGGTCATCTCTCTTTTGGCCCGTCGAATCATGTTCATCATGTACGGCGCGGAATATGTTTCGGCCTCTTCGATTCTTGTCGTCCATGTCTGGACCGGAATTTTTGTTTCTTTAGGCGTCGCCCGAAATCCCTGGCTGGTCGCTAACGGCTATCTGCGATTCACCTTTTTTTCCGCCGCCGCCGGCGCAGTGGCCAACGTGCTCTTGAACCTGGTTCTGATTCCTCGTTATGG
>DATAPK010000041.1:0-5669 GCA_036265245.1 Tepidisphaeraceae bacterium
GAGAGGAAAGAGATTGAGGCGATGGCGCGGGCGATGCATGGGGTGTTGAATTCGGGGGCGGCGAGTGACGTTGTAGTCCCAAAATGAGAAGGTTTTTTTCGGGGAGATTTATTGATATCGGCCTGAGGACAGGCCGGCTCAGTTGGTGACCAGGGCAACTGCATGTTCACGGTCCTGAATGCGAAACTGAAGCTGCGTCGCCGTGGATCGCTCAGCACAGAACAAAGGCGACGCAGGCGTCGCAGCTACAGAAACGATGCAATTTCCCTGGAGGTGGAGATATCTTTTTGGCATCGACGGTGCATTCTGGAGCGGGCGGGGTACAATTCCCTAACTTTTATTTGCATCGATGCCCGTCACACTGCTCGACATTCTCGGCCCGGAAGGTGCGATCGCTCGGCGGTTGAGGGAGAGTTACGAGCATCGGCCGCAGCAACTGGAGATGGCGATGGCGGTGGAGGAGGCGTTCAATCATTCGCATCATCTACTCGTTGAAGCGGGCACGGGCGTGGGGAAAAGCTTTGCTTATCTGATCCCGGCGATCGACTGGGCGATCCGGAATAAAAAACGCGTCGTCATCTCAACGCACACGATCTCGCTTCAGGAACAATTGATCGAAAAAGATATTCCGCTGATTCAGTCGGTTTATCCGGACGAATTCACGGCGGTGCTGATTAAGGGCCGCAGCAATTATCTTTGCCAGCGAAGGCTGGAGCAGGCCCGCGGCAAGCAGAATTATCTCTTTGACAACGACCGCCAGCTTGAATCGCTCTGGGCGGTTGAGGAATGGGCGCAGAGCACGAGCGATGGATCGCTGGCGACGCTGCCGCAGGTGCCCGAGCCGGGCGTGTGGGACAAGGTTTGCGCCGAGCATGGAAATTGTCTTGGTAAGAAGTGTAACTTTTATGAACATTGTTTCTGGCAGGCGGCGAAACGCCGGATGCACAGCGGGAATCTGCTGATCGTCAATCACGCGCTCTTCTTCTCGGATCTGGCGCTGCGGATGGCGGGCGTGAATTATCTGCCGAAATATGATCTGGCGATTTTGGATGAGGCGCACACCGTTGAGGATGTTGCGGGCCAGCATTTTGGTTTGAAGATCAGCGAGGCGACGATTCGGTATAACCTGCGCACGCTGTACGACATTCGGCGTGGCAGGGGCGTGCTCAGCACGCATGGAAGCTGCGCCAACGATGCGATTCGCGATATCGTGGATTTGAACGATGTGATCGATGATTTTTTTGAGCGCATTATCGCGTGGCAGGAAAGCACGGGTAAACCCAACGGCCGGGTGCGCGAGGCGAATATCGTGCGGAATGAGCTTTCGCCGAAGCTGCGCGACCTGGCCCTGCACATCAAGGCGATGGGGACGCAAGTCACGCAGGAGGAAGAGCTCAGCGAGCTGCTCGCGACGGCGGAGAAGGTCAGCAACATGGCGATGACCATCGATGCGATCATCCAGCAGACGATGCCCGACGCGGTTTACTGGTTTGAAATCGCCAAGCGCACGCCAAGGCGAGTGAGTCTTCACGCGGCGCCGGTGAATGTGGCGGAGGGGTTGCGGAAATATTTATTTGAGAAGCTGCCCAGCGTGGTGCTCACCAGCGCGACGTTATGCACGAGCGCGGCCAAGGAAAGAGTAACGCCGGAAACAACGATCTCGCCGGCGTTTGGTTATATCGCTTCAAGATTGGGCGTGGAGCGCGCGAAGACTCTGCAACTCGGCTCGCCGTTTAATTATGAGGAGCAGGCGACGCTGTATATCGAAAATAATCTGCCGGAGCCTTCTGATACCAAGCTCTTTTTGCCGGCGGCGTGCGAGAAGATCGTTCAATATCTTGAGCAAACCAATGGCGGCGCGTTTGTGCTCTTTACCAGCTACAAAATGCTGATCGATGCGGCCAACCAATTGAAGGAACAGATCGAATCGCTTGGCTATCCGCTGCTGGTACAGGGGCAGGGCGCGCCGCGGAAGATTCTGCTGGATCGATTTCGTTCGATGGAGAATGCGGTTCTTTTCGGGACCAGCAGTTTTTGGCAGGGAATTGATGTGCAGGGAGACAAGCTGCGAAATGTGATCATCGTGAAGCTGCCGTTCGCGGTGCCGGATGAGCCGGTGATCGAGGCGCGTTTAGAGGCAATCCAGCGGGTGGGCGGCAATCCGTTCATGGATTATTCGGTGCCAGAGGCGGTCATCAAGCTGAAGCAGGGATTTGGTCGATTAATTCGAAGCAGGAGCGATCGGGGAATTGTCGTGATTCTTGACAGCCGAGTGAAGAATAAGCGATATGGGAAGCTGTTTTTGGATGCGCTGCCACAGTGCAAGCAAGTCGTCGTGGAGAGAAGATCTGATTTGGAGGCGTGAAGACGTGAGTGCTAAATACGTGAGTACGTAAATACGTAAAAGAAGTTATCACGTATTCACGTTTTTACGTATTCACGTATTTACGCGTTATTCCATGAGCTTCATCCGCCAATTGATCGAGAGAAAAATTTCCAACATGACCGGCGCGACGGTGATGTTTGGGGAGTTTAAGTTCTCGCCGATGTCGGGGACAATTGAAGTGATCAACGCGAGGGTGGCGGCGGAGCGGTTCGTGCCGCCATTTCTCAGCATCGAGCGGATTGAAGCGCATGTCGCGGTGGCCAAGGCGTTGCGCGGGGAGATTGTCGTCCGCAACCTGGTCATCGATCGGCCGGTGTTCATTTACAACATTCATGCGGACGGCAAGACGAATGTGTCGCAAAAGCCGCAGAAGCCGGCGGAATCGCTCGTTCCGAAAGAGGGTTCGGCGAGTGCGCCCTGGGAATTTAATTCGGAAAAGATCGAACTGAATCATGGGCGGATCGAATTTCGCGATGCGACGCGGGATAATTACAAGTTGTCGATCGATGGAATCAACGGGACGCTGACGCCTGAAGGACATGATCTGGCGCTGGCGTTGACGGCCGACTCGGTGGCGAGGCGGGATCGCGTGGTGGAGTTGGGGACGCTGAAAATTCTTGGCAAGCTGATGGGCGGGGGGTTTCGCGATCCGCTTTCATCGTCGCTTAGTTTGCGCGCGAGCGTTGCGGATTCGCTGGTGATGCAGGTGACTTCGACGATGATCATCAATCGCTCGTTTGAGATTGAAATCGCCGGTCTGATCAAGGTGGCGGTGCTGATGGGCATGCTGCCGCTGAGCCCGGCACAGATTTGGACGATCGACGGGAAGGAAAACGTGGACATGCGGGCGAAGCTTACTTTCGATTGGGGGAAGAGCTTTCGGGTTCACAATCTGGAGATCAAGGCGGCGGAATTCAATATGCATCGGACGTTTGGGCATCATATTGGAGAATGATTGGGTATTTTGGATTTTGGATTGCGGATTTTGGATTTGGAGAAAATTTGAGATTTGAGATTTGAGATTAATTTTTAATCCAAAATCCGCATTCCAAAATCGAACGACTTGGTCGATCAAAGCGGTTTTTCTTTGATTTGCGCGGTGGGCCGAGGATAGCGTTTGTCGGTGGGGCGAAGTTTTTTGATCTCGACGATGACGTGGAAATCGCTTCCGGGCAGATTGGCGGGATAGACGATTGGGTCGGCTCCGCCGAGGGTTTGGATGGCGCGTTTGGCGAGGGGGAGTTCGTCGTTGACTTTTCCGCCCTTCATCGCGAGCAGCTTTCCGCCGACTTTGACGAGGGGGAGACACCATTCGGTCAGTATGTTCATCGCGGCGAGCGCGCGGGCGGTGACGATGTCGAAGGAATCTCTTGCCTGTTCCCGTGCTTCGACCTCGGCGCGATTCGAGGAAACTTTTACGTTGGTGAGACCCAGTTGCCGGGCGGTTTCTTCCAGAAAGACGGCCTTTTTCTGCGTGGATTCAAATAGCGTGATGCGGGCGTCCGGACGCGAAATCGCAAGCGGGATTCCGGGGACTCCCCCGCCGCTGCCGACGTCCGCGAGAGTGAATGCGCTCGGAGGGAGGAATGGCAGGAGCGTGAGCGTGTCGCCAACGTGACCGACCTCGGCCTCGGCAAGCGTGTCGATGCGGGTGAGGTTCATCCGATCGTTGGCGGCAAGCAGCAACGTGAGATATTGATCGAAGCGATCGAGTTGCTCTTGAGAGAGAGTGACCGATGCACGGCTCGCGAGTTGTTGCCAGAGAGGATTCATGAGCGTTAGCGCCCTTCGCCCAGGATTGGCAACTGCACCTTGACGCTTTGATCGGCCCCATCGTCCAGACCCGGCGCGGCGCCGATAAATTGCTTGTCGATTTTTTTCACGTGCCGGATATGCGGCGCGGGATCGGGCAACAGATCGGGCGAATTCTGGCCATCATGCCGCTTGAGCACGTGGTAATACTGGTCGCGCTGCGCGGGGATCCAGCCGGCATCGCGAATCAAGCGGCAGATTTCGCGTTCGTTTAATCGATAGGTTGTGCCGGCGGCGCTGACGACGTTTTCTTCCATCATGACGCTGCCCATGTCGTTGGCGCCGAAGAAGAGGGCGAGTTGGCCGATCTTCGGGCCCATCGTGACCCAAGAGCTTTGCAGCGAAGGGATGTTGTCGAAAAAGAGGCGGGCGATGGCGAGCATGCGGAGATATTCGTCGGCGCCGGCCATGCGAACGACCCGGCCGCGGAGGATGTCGTCGTTGGTGGAGTCGTCGTAAGGGCCGTGGATTTCAGAATCCCATTCGTCGGCGCGGCCGAGGGGGGTGTTTTCGCGTTGGAAGGGCCAGTGGATGAAGGCGGTGTAGGAGCCGAAGGATTTTGGATTTTGGATTGCGGATTGCGGAATGAATTCGGATTTCGCGAAAACTCCAGGATGTTTCCCACGGATGGCCATCCGTGGGCTTTGGTCGGCGATTGCGAGGGTTTGTGCATAATCCTGCATATCGCGCAGGGCGCTCATGTGTTCGATGCGTTCGCGGACGAATTCGATGTGGCCGATGAGCATGGTGCAACTGGTGTTCATGCCTTCTTCGTGGGCGACGCGCATGACGCGAAGCCAGTCGTCGCCGGTGCATTTGCCCAGACCGATGCGCCGTCGGACGCGTGGGGCGAAGATTTCGCCACCGCCGCCGGGGATGGTGGCCAGGCCTGCGACTTTGAGGCGGCGAATGATGTCGCGCACATCCATTTTGAAGAATCGCTCGAACTCGATGAACTCGGGCGGGGAAAAAGCGTGGATGTGAACGGTGGGAAAATTCGTTTTGATGTAGCGGAGCAGATCTTCGTAATATTCGATGGGGAGGCGATCATTCATGCCGCCCTGCATTAAAATCTGCGTGCCGCCGATGCTGACCAGCTCGCGGATTTTGTCGCCGATCTGCTCGTGCGTGAGGGTGTAGGCATCTGCATCTTCATGATCGCGGCGGAAGGCGCAGAAGGTGCATTTGGCGGTGCAGACGTTGGTGTAATTGATGTTCCGGTCGATGACGTAGGTGCGGTAATCTTCGGGGTGAAGGCGCTGCGTGACGGCGCTGGCCCACTGGCCCAGATCGTGCATCGAGGCGTTGTGATAGAGTTCCAGCGCTTGCGGATCGCTGAGTCTTGAGCGACCGGCGATGATGGCATCGATATCGAAAGAAAGCTTGGGCATGAGACTGAGTCAGTTTATGGCTTTGGGGGGCGAGGGCCAAACGCGTTTCAAGGAATTTGAAATTGGGGGGAAGTTATAAA
>DATAPK010000042.1:0-6912 GCA_036265245.1 Tepidisphaeraceae bacterium
CACGTCTCATCGTCCACCGCCGCCACCAGCGCATCAAAATTCCCCGCCTCCACCTGCACAAATCCCGGCACTTCCGGCGCGAACCCCTGCTTGACCGCCGGGTTCCCCGTCGCAGAAATCATCGCCAGCGTTCGCCCATGAAAACTTTTATTGAATGAAACGATCTTCCATTTGTGAGGCGTCTTCTCCGCCCCCCTCAACCTCGCCAGCTTGCACGCCGCCTCATTCGCTTCCGCCCCGCTGTGGCAGAAAAACGCCTGCCCGCGAAACGCGAACTTATTCAACCGCTCGGCCAGCTCAACCTGCGGCTCGGTATGAAACGTATTCCCCACATGCCAAAGCTTGTTGGCCTGATCCGTCGCCGCTCGAATCAGCGCTGGATGACAGTGTCCCAGCACACATCCGCCAAACCCCGCGAACAAATCCAGATATTCTCGCCCATCCGCATCCCAAACCCGGCATCCCTCGCCGCGCACCATCACCACCGGCACCCGCGCATAATTCCCAATCAGCACGTGGCTCGCCCGTTCCAAAATCGATTGCGACTGCGACATCTATTCCTCGTTGAAAAAAGGAGGGGGAAGAATATCACACGCACCAGGAAATGCGAGATTGGATTTCCCCCGTGGCCTACACGGAATGCCCTAATCCGCAAAATAAGACGGCCCATCCGTCTGCTGTCCCAAGCCGGGCGAATGGGTCTGTAAGGCGACCTGAATCGCCTCCTCAATCTCAGGAAAAGTCGTTTTAGACTTCAAAAGAATCTGATCAACCCCATACTCACGAACGCGTTTAATAAGCGGGCTTTCCCCATAAGCCGTCCAAATCAGGACGGGAACCGACTGAAGTCGAAGATAAGATCGAATCACCTGCAAAAACGCGACGCCATCCATGCGTGGCATAAACAAATCCACCACCATCGCATCCGGCACCCGCCTCAACACCGATTCCATCGCTTCATGGCCATTGGGAGAGCCCTGGGCCACATAGCCGCGCTTTTGCAGATAATCGCAGAGCACCTTGCTGGAATCGGGATCATCATCGACAACTAGAATATACGGCATTGTCCATACATAGCTTCCCCAACAAATGCGGGCAACCCGGAAAATATTTCGATCTCGATTTTGCAATAAAGTTGTCGTAGGGACGAAAAACTCGCGGGGAACCGGCCTCTTCATTTCCACGTGAACGTCGCCGAATCCCGGTTCGGGATAGCATTCGCCACGCACTTCCCGACTGGCCCCGATTCGGGTTTAATGGACGAACTTTTAGCGAACGCGGTTGTGATAGCGGATATCGAATAACCCATGCGCATTCTCATCACCGGCATCTGCGGCTTCGTGGGCAGCGAATTAGCCCTGTCATTGCCCAAACTTCTGGCCGGCGTTGAGATCATCGGCATCGACAATTTCATCCGGCCCGGGAGCGAAACCAACCGCCTGCGGCTTAAACAAGCGGGCGTGCGCGTGATTCACGCCGATGTCCGCTCCGCCACCGATTTTGAAGCGCTGCCCGCGGTTCAATGGGTGATCGACGCCGCGGCTAATCCAAGCGTTCTGGCCGGCGTCGATGGCAACACCAGCAGCCGCCAACTCATCGAGCATAATCTGTCTGGCACAATCAACATGCTCGAATTCTGTAAGCGCCACAAAGCCGGGTTTGCACTGATCAGCACGAGCCGTGTCTATAGCGCGGAAGCGCTCGCGAAAATTCCCGTGCGCGCGACGGGCCAATTATTTGATTTCGATTCATCCACCGAGGCACCCGTGGGATGCTCGGCGGCGGGGATCGATAAACAATTTTCAGTTGAGCCGCCGCTATCTCTGTACGGCGCCAGCAAGCTCGCCTCGGAAACGCTCGCGATGGAATATGGATTGACGTTCAGTCTTCCGATTCTCATCAATCGCTGCGGCGTGATGGCCGGCGCCGGGCAATTCGGCACCGCCGATCAAGGCATTTTTTCATTCTGGATTCGTTCCTACGCCGCACGTCGCCCACTCAAATACATCGGCTTCGGCGGCACGGGGAAGCAGGTGCGCGATGCCATGCACCCGATCGATCTGGCGACACTCCTTGCCAAACAAATTCAGAAACTCCCGCCGCGCCCCACGATCTGGAATGTCGGCGGCGGCCGCGATAACGCGATGTCGCTTGCCCAGCTTTCCGAATGGTGCGGCAATCGTTTCGGGCAGCATTCCGTTCAGGCAGTCAATGAAAATCGCCGCTGGGATGCCCCCTGGATTGTGATGGACAGCAGCGCCGTCTCCGAGGAATATCATTGGCAGCCTGAGGTTAAACTGTCGCGGATACTCAATGAGATTGCCGAGCATCACGCACAAAATCCGCGTTTCATCGAGATCTCGCAATCATGAATCAACTTGCTCCATCCCCTGCCAACCCTCGGCTGAAGCTTCTCAGCATCGTGATCCCCGCGCGCGATGAACAGGACTGCATTGTCTCAACGGTCGAGCATTTGCATCTTGAACTGCAATTAAAGCATGTGCCGCATCAGATCGTGGTGGTCGATGATGGCAGCACCGATCGCACCTGGGAAGAGCTTCAGAATCTCGCGAAGAAGATGCCCGAGCTTTCGCCGGTGCAAAACACTGGCAGCCATGGCTTCGGCCGCGCGCTCCTCTTCGGCATGGACAATGCGTCAGGCGATGCGATCGTCATCATGATGGCCGACGAATCCGACGACTGCCGCGACGTCGTCCGTTACTGGAACAAGCTCAACGAAGGTTTCGATTGCGTTTTCGGCAGCCGCTTCATCAAAGAAGGCGGCGTCATCGATTACCCCTGGGTGAAATACACCATCAACCGCTTCGCCAACTGGTTTATCAAAATTCTTTTCCGCATTCCCCTCAACGACACCACCAACGCATTCAAGGCGTATCGCAAAACCGTCGTCAACGGCTGCCAGCCGCTGATTTCCCCGCATTTTAATTTGACCGTCGAGCTGCCGTTAAAAGCCATCACACGCGGTTTTCATTGGACCGTCATCCCCATCACTTGGCGCAATCGCCGCACTGGCATTGCAAAGTTGAAGATCAAAGAAATGGGCAGCCGCTATTTCTTCAGTTGTATGTATGTCTGGCTGGAGAAATATTTCAGCCGCGGCGATTATCGCCAACGCTCGGAAGCGCCGCCGCCCGTCGTCAAGACAGCCGCATCAACAGCCGATACGATCGGCGGATCGATGGCCACCGAACAAGTCCGGCCCTGAAAAATTGACGATCGTTTTTTGAATGGAAATGAAATAAGGAGAAACACAAAAGACGCAAAGACACCAAGACACAAAAAGGAAAACCAGATTCTGCATTCCCGTTGTGTCTTCGTGCCTTTTGAGTTTGGTGTTAATGTTAGATGTCCTGGACAAGCCTTTGCGATCTTTCCGAACTTCAAGAAAACCAAGGCAAATACGTCGAAATCGGCGGATTTCAGCTCGCGGTGTTTCTCTCTAAACACAAAGTCTACGTCATGGACAATTTCTGTCCGCACGCGGGTGGAAATCTGGCGGGGGGAATCGTCGAAGACGGCTGCGCCATCTGCCCGTGGCACGCGTGGCCCTTCCGTCTCGATAATGGCGAACTTCGCGATTCACCAGGCGTTTCTGTTAAAACTTATCCAACTCGCTTGTTTGAGCGTCCAGATCATCCAACACTTGTGCAGGCTGATTTGCCGATCTATTGATTGAATGAGCCCTCGACTCGCTTTTTATCTCCCCCTGTCTCTGCTTCTGGCGGCCGGCGTCGCGCTGCGCGCGTGGGATTGGCCTCATCGTCACGAATTGCGCCACGGCGATGAGATGGCCTATTGCTGGAACAGCCTCCAATTACTTGAGGGCACGATCCCAGGATACCACTATGCTCCCGCGGCGCCTCAAACCTGGGTGGGCTGGGCCTACGCCGGCGGGCTCTCCGCTTATCATTTCTTTTTCCCAAGCCCCGAAGAACGCGCCGCCTCATTCGAGACTCGCCCTTTCGTCGCCGTCAATCATGCGCTGTGGGACAGTTACAATGATCTGGGCATCTTGCGATACGTCTGGATCGCCGCCGCCATTCCATTTCAATTCTGGTCGATCATCGCGGCCTATCGTATCGGACACAGAAAAGCCGGCCTACCTGGCGCAATCTTTCTCGGCGGCTTCATCGCCATCATGCCGATCTTTGTTGATTTATCCGTGCAGGCCCGGCCGTATGTTCTCTCCTGGTCCTTCGCCATTATCGCGCTCGATTTTGCGATGTTGCCCACCGATCGCGCCCTGCGCTACTGTGCCATTTTCACAGGTCTGGCGATTTCCACCCGCGTCGACATGCTCATGATCCTGCCCATAATCTGGAGCGAGATCTGGTCGCGGCGATCCACTGGCGATTTTCGCAAACGAATCATCCGCTTTCACGCTATCACCGTCATCACGGCGTTGCTGCTGTCGCCGTGGTTTTTAACGAACCTGATCGGCGAACTCCGAACCATCGCCACCATCCGCCTGGCAGTGCCCACGGGTGAATCCGTCCCTTTTTCTCAGACATTAAAAGAATTGCTGTGGCATCAAGCATTCGCGATCCCAATTCTGCTCGCCCTCTGGGCCGCCTTTCAAAAACCCGCTGATGGACCGCGCCGCTGGCTTCGCGCGCTTTATGTTCTCTTCATCACCGCCAGCATCTTCAAAGCCACCACTTTCGGCCTCCAGCATCAGGGCGCGCCAATGGTGATCGTCCTTTTTATGTGCGTCGCGCCATTCGCTGAAATATTTTCAAAAGACAAACGGATCGCCTGGGCGGCCGTCGCTCTTGCGCTCATTCTGCCCTTGATCCAGTGCGTTCTGATGGTGATCGGACAGCATCGTCATTACTTCGACGATGAATCGGTCGCGTGGGTTGAACAACACGTACCCGCCGGCACGCTCGTTTATTGTTTTCATACGCTTCGCGATCCGCTTCCCACAACCCAAGCCTCTGATTCTTTATGGGCCGCCGTCAACGACCATGATGCGTGGAAAAAGAAATTCTCCATGGGCCTGGCGCATTTTCATCTGACCAGCGACGAGTTTCCCCGCGCTCTCTCCGACGAAAACATGGCGCTTGAACGCGGCAACTATCGCGGCGTCTTTATTCTGGGCTCTCGCACCCAGGTTCCGCGGCCACGCTACGATGTCCATTTTGTTTGGGCTTCCACGGTGTTTGGAACTCTCGACCTGCCGACCGATTTTGCCAAAAGCGGCGGCATCGTGGTCTGGTATGGCTTGCCTGACGACCCTAATGTTAAAGACATGGGCAAACCCATCGCTCAATGGATTTCGCCCGCGGGCAATGGTGTTTTCATTTATGCTTCTGCTGATGCCCGCGCGAAACTGAATCTCGCCACCGATTAATCGCCCAATGCCGACAACCCCCATCGACATTTCGCTCGTCATCCCTGCTCTCAACGAAGCCCCGAATCTCCCCGCACTCGCCGAGCGAATCAGCGTCGCCCTGGGCGCGATGTCTTATGAAATTCTTATCATCGATGACAAAAGCCGCGACAATACGCCCGATGTATGTGCCCAGCTTTCCCAGAAATATCCCCTGCGGCTGATCGTCCGTGAAAATCCCACCAACGGCTTAAGCGGCGCGGTCCTGCATGGCATCGCTCAATCGCGCGGCCGGCGCATCGTGGTGATGGACGCCGACCTGCAACATCCGCCCGAAAAAATTCCCGAGCTTCTGGCAGCCCTCGACAGCGGCGCCGACTTCGCCCTGGGCTCGCGCTACATCCCCGGCGGCAGTACCGGCCAGCAGTGGGGAGTCTTCCGCAAAATCAATTCCTGGGTTGCCACCGTTTTGGCAAGACCCTTCGCCGGACGCGTGAACGATCCGATGTCCGGCTTTTTCTCGCTCGATCGCGCGACATTCGATCGCGCCGAGCGATTAACCCCCCTCGGATACAAAATCGCGCTCGAACTGATCTGCAAATGTCGCGTGAAACAGGTTCGCGAGGTCCCCATCCACTTCGCCGAGCGCACCGCCGGCGAATCGAAGCTGAGTTTGAAGCAACAATTTCGCTATCTCGAACACCTCAGCCGGCTTTACGATTTCACCTACCCCCGACTCTCGCCGATCACCAAGTTCCTCATCGTGACGAGCATCGCCTGGCTCTTCGGCCTGTGCCTCTTCCTCGCCATCCACCACCTCGGCCTGGCCGGTTCCCTCGCCACCACCCTCGCCTATGGCGGCAGCATCTTCGCCACCGCCATCTTCCACGCCCGCTACGTCCGCACCCAACACGAATTCCTCTTCCGCCAGTATCCCTGGCTCGACTTCATCGTCAGCTCCCTCGCCGAATGGATCGCCTGCTTCGCCGTCGCCCTCTACGTCGATTTCCGCGTCCAATCCCCCACGCGCACCGAGCTTTTCTTCCTCCCCTTCCTCGCCGCGCTGTTCGTCCGCTACATCCTCCGCAAAGAATTCCTCCTCGACATCCGCGGATTACGCCGCGATTTGCGCAAAGACGAACTTCTGTAATTCATCTCTTCCCCAAAATTGAAACCTTTCGGTCCTTTTTGACTCCTGTTATGAAGAGCTACAATTGTTTCACTTGCGGCATCCTATCTCCATCCTTCTTTTGCTGCTCTTCCTCCCGCTCGGCACGGGCGCATTGGAGTATCTGCACAATCTCCAGCACGCCCGCGAAGATGCCGACGAGGCCGCCGCGCTCATCAAATCCGGCAAACCCGAAAAAACCGCCCCCATCCACGACGAATCCAACTGCTCCATCCACGCCAAGCTGCACCTGCTGACCACCTCCACCGCCTGCGTGCCCCTGCTGGTTTTCTTCGGCCTCATCATCGCCTTCCTCACCGAAATCGCCCCGCCATTAATCTCCCAACGCCAATTCATCTGCCTGGTCTGCCGTGGGCCGCCTTCGTTGAAT
>DATAPK010000043.1:0-7062 GCA_036265245.1 Tepidisphaeraceae bacterium
CCGTTGGTTATTTTTTGTTCGTATTGTTTGAGCGAGAAATCCCCTTCATGCCAGCCGTGGGCCTGCATTTCCTGGGCGCGATTTGTATTCCAATATTTCAGCGTGTCAGGCACGTCGACGAAATGGAACATCAATCCCTGGGCGATGTAGATGAGTAATAATCCCAAGCAAGCGCCGGCGACGAGACGGAGGCGCATCCAGCTTCGGACGAGCTGCGCCATCGCCCAAAACAACGAAGCGGCGGCGATGAGGTGGAAGGCGAGGACGAGGGTTTGGAATTTGTCGCCGGCCCAGACCGTGCTGAGAAATGCCCAGCCGGCGAAGAGGGCGAGCAAACCTTCCGCCCAGGTGAAGCGGACAATGTAGGTTTTATCCAGCACTCGCCGCAGGAGAACGAGCAGGGCGGGGAGACAGCAGAGCAGATCGAGCACGACGGAACCGGCCGGGCCGCAGCCGCGGGGTGCGATGGAGGAACTGGCCGACAGATCGAACGCATCGCGAAGCGTTTCCAGCATGATGCAGCGGGCAATCACGAGTGAGATGGCTAGGACGAAGGCAATTTGGGTCAGCCACGGGAGGAATTTGCTCCAGTTGGTGTATTCGATGACGACCTGAGGGGTGGTTTGCTTCATAGGGATAGGTACTGGCGATCAAAATCCGAATGACCAAACCAGAATGACCAATGAATGACCAAATCTCAATGACACAATCTGATTCGTCATTTGGGCTTCGTCATTCATTGGTCATTCTGGTTTGGTCATTGGGGTTTCCGGCTATTTTAGCGGGTTAATCACCATGCCGGTGGCCAGCTTCGGATAGAAGTAGGTGCTTTTTTGCGGCATGACTTCTTTGGTTTTGCCCAACTCTTCCAATGCGTGCAAGGGTGTTGAGCGGAGCAGGAAGGCGATCTGATATTGCTTGCCGTCGGTTTTTTGGGCGGCTTCCTTTGCGTCGGCGGTGTAGCCTTTGACGATCTCCTTATCGGGGCCGAATTCTTTTTGGATGATTTTGTCGAGCAGGTAGCTTTGCAGCACCGCGACGTCGAGTTTTCGCCAGGCGTCGCTATGGTCGGGCTCGATTTGTTTCATGACGTCGAGATTGGTGATCGTCACGAGATGGATTTTTTTTGTGGCGCCATCCAGCAGGCCAAAGCTGTTGGGCGGGGCTTTGGCGAGGGTGTTTTCCATGAATTCGGTAATCTGGCTGGGCCAGTAGGGGGTGTCGCTGATGGTTCCGTTTTTGCCAAGCTCGCGTTTGAAGACTTCGAGCTCAAAATGCTGCAAGCCGCCGATCATTCGATGGGTGGGAAGAATCAGCAGCCCGTCATCCTGCATCGAAACCAGGACGAACATGCAGAAATTGGCGGGATGATTGGGCGGGAGGGTGCCGCCGTTTTGGGCCTTTGCGTCTTCCTGATGCTGCAACGCCATCGTGTAGCGATGATGTCCGTCGGCGATGTAAATGGGTTTGTTGCCGAGCAGGTCGATCACTTTGTTTTCGGTTTCAGAGTCATTCACCGACCAGAGTTGGTTTCGCACGCCGTTGATTGAGCCGACGAGCTGTGGTTGGCCGAGGTTTTGGTAGAGGGTTTTGGTGACTTCGCTGCGTGGGTCGCTGAACAGGCCGAAGATGGGGCTGAGTTGGACGTTGGTGGCGCGGGTGAGTTTCAGGCGATCTTCGATCGCGGCGGCGTAGGTTTTTTCGTGGGGGACGACTTGGCCTTGGCCGAAGGGAGACAGCTTCACCAACGCCATCAACCCGCGGCGATGGAAGGTTTTTCCGGCGTGGTCGAACGTTTGCGTGTAAGGGTAGATTGCGGCTCGTGTGTCACGTTTGAGGATGCCGGCACTGAGCCAGGCCTGCAAAGTCATGTTGGCGCGGAGATAGGCTTCATCGGGGCCGACGGTTTTTGGCGGGAGCCAGGGAAGATCGATGTTGACGATATTATTGGGGTGCTTTGCCTGAAGCGCGGCCTTGCCGGATTCATCCAGCACATCGTAAGGCGGCGCGATGACGCCGGAGAAATCGACGTCGGGGTTCAACGCATATCGGATTCCAGCAAACGGACGAATCGTAGCCAATCAAAACTCCTTGATGAAGCAGCAAGATAGGAGAAGTTCGGCGGGGATTCCAATGTCGGGGTGGGGAGGGGGAAATCGAGCAGGGCAATTGTATGTAGCCATTTTGGATTGCGGATTTTAGATTTTGGATTTGAAGAACGAAACGAGATGCATTTTCAATCCAAAATCCGCATTCCAAAATCCCCAATCGACCTGTTTCCTTTTCGGGGGGCCACGTGGGATAGCCTTTGAAATCGAGGTGTTTGTTGGCATCGTTGTTGCGGGGCGGGGACGCGTCGCATGCGACGCGGCTACACGGTGTGTTGGTGATCCTTATCTTTGTGCGGCGGTTGCCAGGGGGGCGTCTTTGAGGGGGCGGGTATTTTCGAGTTGTTCGATGAGCTTGGCGGTTTGAACGAGCGGCTGTTCGTGGACAAACCATTCGCTGACCCAATGGGCGCGGACGTAAAATTCGCGGTTGTCGAACATGGCCTTGAGCGCTTTGGCCAGGCGGGCGCCGGTGAGTTGTTTGACGGGGATGACCTTGGCGACGCCGAGCTTTTCCATGCGGGCGGCGTTGTCGATCTGGTCGTGAGCCATCGGGGTGACGACCTGGCGAACGCCGGCGGCCATCGCCTGGGCACTGGTGCCGATGCCGCCGTGATGGACCAAAGCAGCGACGCTTGGCAGCAATTGACTGAATGGAGCATATTCAAAATGGCGGACCGATTTTGGCAATGAAGCGGGCAGATGGTCGCGATGGCGGGTCAGTAAGATTCCGCGGCGGTTCAGTCGTTCGCAGGCGTCGATGCAAGCGTTGAAAAATTTCTCCGCCTGCCACATCGCGCTGCCGGGCGTGAAGACAACGGGCAATTCGCCGGCGTTGAGAAAATCATATAGCTCCTGCGGCATTCCGCCGAGTGATTTTTCATCCCACAAACCAAAGCCGGTGAGCTTGGTTTGCTTTGGCCAATCTGCTTCAGGATGGGCGAACCAATCGGGGAACATGCCGATCACGAGGTCGGGCGAATTCCACCAGTCGCGCAGGATGCCGCGCACTGGAGGCAGGCCGTGAAATTTTCGGAAATCGTTAATCGGAGGGCCGAGCATTTTGTCGATGACGAATCGATCGGCGGCGGCGAACATGCGGCGAATGACGAATCGCGGGAGCCATTTCATTGACGGCACACCGGGCAGGCGAGGCGGATTGATGCTGCTTCGAAAAACCGCCGGCGCGAGATGAATTGTCGCCATCGGGAACTTCAGCTTGTCCTGCGCGATGCGCGCGCCAAACGCCAGCGAGGAGGAGGCGACGACGGTCTGGTTTGGCACGACGCGTTTTTTCACTAGATCGTATAGCTGCGGCGTCATTTCCAATGTGGCGGCCATCACCGTTTCAAAGCAGGTGCTGGCCTGCCAGAGCCGGGGGTCGGAAGCCAGCTTGCGATATTTTTCGTCGGTGCCGACGGGAATGAAATCCAGGCCACATTGCTTGATGAGCGGCTCGAAATGTGGGTTGGAGATGATCGAGACGGAATGTCCGCGCGATTGCAAAAGAGCGCCGAGTCCGACAAACGGATGAACGTCACCGTGCGAACCGATGCTGATGAGAAGAATATCCAGTGCTTGCCCTCAGTACTTCCTTGTACCCTGTCCGAAAGTAATTTAGGGGGAAAACCGGCGATAAGCCAGCGGATAAAGAAAGATAGCCGGAAGAAACATTCTTTTCTTCCGGCTATCTGTGATTTTTCTAATCGTTGCGATCAGTTGCAAGGGGCCTGAGCGACCAGGCGATCTTCCCAGTGGCCGGGCGTGACCAGCACCTGGCGATCGACGTTGTCAAAATGGCCTTCGGTTACGACGACCGTGCGATGGCGGTCTTCGTAGTGCCCGGGGATCACGCCGACGTTTTCACGAACGACCTGACGCCAGCCGTGACGATATTGCACGACATCGCGGGTTGCGTAGGTGGTATCGACCCAGACGCGGTCGCACACATCTTGTGTGACGGCGGGCACCCAGACGCGATCGCATTCGGTGCGATAGACGGGCTCAACCCAGGCGCGGGTTGTCGGCACGACCACCGGCGCGGGGGCGACGATGTTAAAGCCAATTCCGATGCGGCCATGATCGCCGTGGAAATCGAAACCAAAATGATCGCGTGCCTGCGCGACCGGCGCGAGCGCCATGATGCCGAGTGCAGCGACCGCAATCTTCTTGAAACCCTTGGCAGCAATCATTCGACCGATGGATGTCAGATTCCGTGTCATATTCGATCCTTCCATTTCCGGCCGCGGACTTGTGCGGCCAATGAATAGACACGACACACCCGGTAGAGTTAGTGTTTCCTCATTTGCCTGTAAAATCTGGACTTGCGCGGTATGCAACTATTCTTCGTATTCGCAGGCAGTTTTGGAGGTTTCCCAGACCTTTACGTTGGCAAGTTTTGCGGGGGTTTCAGCGAATCGCGGCTTGAGGGTCCGATAAATCACCATCGCGATATTCTCGACGCTGGGCAGCAGATTTTTGAAATCGGGCACTTCGACGTTGAGGTTTTTATGGTCGAATCTCTCGATGATCGCCTGATCGACGATCCGTTCCATCGCGGGGACATCGATCAAAATGCCGTTCGATCCGGGCGTGCCCTTGAGCGTTACCTTCAGGCGATAGTTGTGCCCATGCCCAAATGGATTATTGCACTTGCCGAACGTCTTGCGATTTTCTTCATCGCTGAGCGCGTCGTTGTGAAGGCGATGCGATGCACAAAACTCGAATGTCTGGCTGAGCCGAATCATGGGATGCTCCGACGAAGAACAGGAAAGGGACAGGTATGGGCTGAGAAGGAGATCGACGCGTTCTAATTGCGTGCCGGGCCAGGCGTCGCAAAGCAGATCGAATAATTTCACCGGGATTGCATGGGGCGCGTCGATCCATCCATTCATTTTTGCGATCGCGCGCTTGCGAACCACATCGTCGATCTCTTTGATATTCCGAAGATAGCTGCTGTTGGATTGCAACTGGCCGGCGAGGGTGATTTGAATGGTTAGAAAAGGTTGCACGCCGCGAAGGGTTGGATATCCGCCAAAACTATTAGTGGGCCGATCTCGAAATTGAGGATCATTCGGTTCGGAGAGGGCGAAGCGAACTTCTCGGGTGAGGTGAAACATATTGGAGTGTGGGACGCGGAGGCGCAAAAGTGCAGAAATCAATTCTGTTTTGTGTCTTCGTGTCTTTGTGTTTGCGAGCTTCCTTTTTCAAATCGTTGGAGTTGATGCAGCATGAACGAATCATTGGGCCGCATGATGAGGGCGCGTTTTTCCAGTTTCACGGCTTCGCTGGGTTTTCCGGCGGCGAAATAGGCGCTGGCGAGCGTGTCGATGTATCCGTAATTATCCGGTTTGATGGTCAGGGCTCGCTCGGCGAGTTTGATGGCTTCATCGGTGTGCTCGCCGCAGCGGGCGCAAAGCCACGCCAGATTGTTGAATGACTCATCCATTTCAACGCGATGCGCCGGCGGCATCTGTGTGAAGACGTACGCCTTATTAAAGCATGATTCCGCCTCTTGCTTGCGGCCGAGGGATTTCAAATCGTTCACGACCTCGATCATGCTGTCTGAATCAGGATTGGGACTGTCGATGAATTTGCGTAACAAGCGATCGAAGGTTTGCGTATCGCCGGTCTCTTTGGCGATGTGAAGATGATGCCAATCAGACTGTGCCCGCACCTCTTCAGGATTCATCACGCTTTCCTGGTTGGTGCGGATGGAGACGCCATAGTGCTCGTATATTTGAAGCGCGCGATCCAAATGATCGGCGGCGGCGGGATGATCTTCTTCCACTTCCGCGATGCGGGCTAGTATGAGTTGGGCGGCACCGTGGTAGCCGATGCGGAGTGAATCGCGTTCGCGCAATTCGGTCGAAATGACGGCGAAAAATTCCTGCCGCGCTTCGGCATCCCAGGCCCGCGCCTCGCAGATCGAACCGATGCGCGCGTGAGAAGCGACGGAATCCAAAGAGGCGGATTGGGCGCATCGGCCAAACACATCGGCGATTAAATTTGATCCATCGTCTTTGGTCCGCTCGATTCGGCCCAGGGCATAGATCATCTCAGGCCGGCCGAGGGATGTGGGGAATTCGGCGGCGTCATCCTCTAGTCCATCGATGAAATTTTGATCGGCGCGAAATGCGAACAGGCCGAAAATCGCGCGGGATGGGTCGGCATTCACCGCGCGGCGGCCACGGGTGCGCAGCAAATGGATCGCATCGGCAGGTTTTCCCTGTTCAACGGCATCGGTGACTGTCAGTTGATAAACAAAATCGATCGCCTCATCGTCAGAGCCATCGCTGTCTGAATCTTCATCGATTGCACGGCGGAGCAAAGCAATGCCCTTGGGGCGGTCAGATTGCAAAAACGCCACGCCCGTCAGCGAGATCACCTGGACGCGCGCATCGGTGAGATCGAGATGGCGAAGCGATTCCATTATTTTTGAATCGCCGGTAAGCCGCAGATCCGTCGCGGCCTGCCAGGACATGGCTTCGCTTGGCTCTTCCTGGGTGAGCCGCAATAGTGCGGGCTCAGCCCCGGGGACTTCCGCCAGCTTGTCAATTGTATTGATGCGCTCGTCGTTATCTGCCAGCCCATATCCATTGAGATATTGTTGAACCAGCGGAGGATCGGCGGGGACCCACCAGGGAAGTTTCATCAGCAAGTCAGAAGCTCGCGACGCGATTTGCGGCGATGGGCCGCGTGCCGCTTTCACCAGCATCGGGCGGGCGGTATAGCCCAATGCCATCAATTTCTGGCCGGCCCGATCCCGGACGCTCGGGTCGGGATCGCTCAGCGTTTGGATGAGCGATTCGATCAAGTCGTTCCGTTCATTACTGGCCGCGGCGCAAAAGACGGGGCGCAGAAACAACGCGATCAGAATTACAGATAAAAACCGCTGCACGAGGCCGATTGTAGCACGCGAAACAGGCTCATGTTATCTCGATTCGGCGAGCCT
>DATAPK010000044.1:0-7330 GCA_036265245.1 Tepidisphaeraceae bacterium
ACGTTGACCAGCTCTGTCGCGACGATTTTGCCCTCCAGATCTTCGGGCTTTTTCACCGGGCTTTCGTTGGGGACGGCCAAAACCCACTTCGCGGGATTGGAGCTTGCACGGCTGTAGCTCAGCTCGCAAATCTCCACCACATCCTGCTCGTTGCCGTTTTCGACGATCCAGTCGTGGCCGGTCAATCCGCAATCGACGATGCCATCGACGACATAGCGACTGATTTCCTGGGCGCGGAACAGCACCGATGAAATCTTGTCGTCATCATAACGGGGAAAGACGCTTCGCGAATCGATCGTGACCTTGTAACCCGCCCGGCCAAACAGGTCGATCGTCGATTGCTGCATGCTCCCGCTCGGCATGCCAATGCGTAACGTGGATTCGGGGAGTCGGTCGGTCATGGTTCAGGGTTCAGGGTTCAGGGTTCAGGGATGTTCATTGCTGAATCCTGAACCCTGAACCCTTTCTACTAAGCTTTCGATTTCTTCTTCGTCGTTCGCCGTTCCTCATACGCTACTTGGCGCATCGCCAGATACAGCTTGTAGCATTCCACATCCTTGAGATGATGCTCGACGAATTTCTGGGCATCGAGCAGACTCGTGTCTTCCTCGACAATCTCCTCTTCGCGCAGCATATCAAGCATGGCGTCGTCAATGGGGAAGGTATGGCCATCGAAGCCGTACATCATCACGTAGGCCTCGACGAAGGGATGGATATCCGGCAATTCGCGAAGGAATTGCCTTGCGTCGCGACGGCTGATTTCCTTCAGCCGGTTGAGGCTTAGCGTGTGCTCGCGCTCGAAGATGTTATTCAGGGCCTTGGTGATCATCGTCACGCGCTCTTCGATTTTGGGGTAGCGCTGGCCGAGAAGTTCCTGCACTTCCAGCTCGGTGGCGACGCGAAATTCGTTGAGATCGACGAATTCGCGCTCGATGGCCTTCATGGCTTCGTCGGCCTTGTGGTCGCTGACGTCGTAGCTCATGGCGGCGCGGACCAGCACCTGGAGCGCATCCTGAGACTCCTTGGGCGGGGCCTCGCGGTCGCGCGTCAGCTTGCGGCAAAACGATTTCAATGTTTCAGCGTACTTCGTGGCGTTCTTCATGCTCTGCTCGTTTTCGATCAAGTTCTGCATTCTCTTCTGCGACCTTCCTTAACAACTCCTGGACTTCCAATTCTTTTTTCAGATTTTCATCCAGATGAAACTTCAGATACGGCGCAACCCGCAGCGTCATAGCTGACGTCAGTTTTGTCCGCATCAGGCCCGCCGAGTGACGCAGCGCATTCAGCGCGGCGTTCTGCTGCCCCGGCGTGCCCATCACTGTCATAAACACATCGGCCACCGACAAATCCGGCGACACCTTCACGCGCGTGATGCTGGGCAATCCTGTCAGCCGCGGATCGCTCAGCTCGCGCATGATGATCTGTGCCAGCTCCTGCTGGATCGTGCTTGCGACTCTTTCGGTACGACGAGACATAAATCATTGAAACTTGAGGATTGAGGATTGATCCTTGAAAAAATGCATGATGTCCTAGCCTTTCAAGTTTCAATCCTCAATCGTCAAGCCTCCTCACAAAAGATCAATCTGATAATCCACCAAATCCACGTTTCGAACCGTCTTCACAAAATCAACCAGCTTATTTAGCGCGCCTTCCACGTATCCACTGTCATTCGCCACCATCGCGACGCCTAAAACCGAGCGGCGATGGGCGTCCAGCGCGCCGACCTCGGCGATCGACACATTGTGTGCGTGGGCGATTCGATCCTTCAGGCTTTTGATCACGCGACGCTTGTCTTTCAGGGACATCGCATCGCCAATGGAAAGCTCCAACTGCAAAACGCCAATCGTCATAAGGTCTGGGTCGAGGGTTCAGAGTTCGGGGTTGAGGGTTCAGAGTTCAGAAACGCATTTTCTGAACCCTAAATCCTGAACCCCGAACCCTTTTACAATGTCCTTTCAAAGGTCTCTCGAATATAGGCTTCAAAAACGTCGCCGACCTTGATGTCGTCGTATCCGGCCAGCTTGATGCCGCACTCCAGGCCGGCTTTCACTTCCTTGACGTCGTCCTTCACGCGGCGGAGCGTTTCGATCGTCAAATCTTCGGTGATGATGGTTCCGCCTCGAATCAGGCGAATCTTGCTGCCGCGCTGGATGTGGCCGTCGGTCACCATGCAGCCGGCGATGTTGCCGACGCGGCTGACCTTGAACACCTGACGCACTTCCACGTGGCCGTGCAGCTTTTCGCGCTCTTCCGGCGTGAGCATGCCGCTCAGGGCTTTCTTCAGATCGTCGAAGATTTCGTAGATGACGCGATACAACTTCACATCGACGTGATTCTGCTCGGCGAGCTGCCGTGCGGTGTCTTCGATGGTGACGTGGAAGCCGATGAGCGCGACGCGATTGTCGGTTGGCTTGGTTTTGGTCGCCATCGCCAGATGCACGTCTGATTCGCTGATCGCGCCGACGCCGCTGTGGATGACGCGGACTTTCACTTCTTCGGTGTTTTGGTCGGTGACGCTCTTGACCAGGGTTTCCACGGAGCCCTGGACGTCGGCCTTGATGATGAGGTTGATGGTCTGCGCGTCGCCGGCCTTGATGGTGGCGATAAGATTGTCGGCGGTGACGCGATTCTGTCCGGCAAGCTGATTTTGACGAACCAGGTTGGCGCGTTCCTCGGCGATGGATCGGGCGCGATCCACATCTTCAACGACGAAGAATTTGTCGCCCGAGGACGGAAGCTCGCTTAACCCGCTGACGATGACCGGCGTGCTGGGGCCGGCCTCGCGAATGGGCTTGCCCATGTCGTCAAGCAGTTGACGGATTCGGCCAAAACCCGGGCCGGAAAGCATGACGTCGCCGACCTTCAGCGTACCGTCCTGCACGAGAACTGTCGCAACGGGGCCAAGCCCCGGATCAATCTTGGATTCGATCACGCTGCCTCGCGCCGGCGATTTGGGATTAGCTTTCAAATCGAGAAGTTGCGATTGCAGATCGAGTGTTTCGATCAGATCGCTGATTCCCTGGCCGGTGGTGGCGCTGGTGCGGATGACTTCGGTGTCGCCGCCCCACTCGGTTGGGTTCAAACCCTGGCCGGCGAGTTGGCCGAGCACCTGCTGTTCGATGACGTCGGGGCGATCGATCTTGTTCATGGCGACGACGATCGGCACGCCTGCCGCCCGCGCGTGATTGATCGATTCGATCGTCTGCGGCTGCACGCCTTCGGCAGCCGACACGACCAGCACGACCACGTCGGTCATATTCGCGCCGCGGGCGCGCATGCTGGTGAAGGCCTGGTGGCCGGGCGTGTCGATGAAGGTAACGCGCTTCCTCTTTCCTTCTTCGCCGTCCATTTCGACCATCCACGCGGCGGTGTGCTGGGTGATGCCGCCCGCTTCGCCAGCCGCGACATTGGCCTTGCGGATGCGATCCAGCAAGCTGGTTTTGCCGTGGTCGACGTGGCCGAGAATCGTTACCACCGGAGGACGCGAAACCAGGTTTTCGGTTTCAGCCGCCTGCGAGGTTTCAAACTCTCTGAGCAGTTCTTCCTCAAGGGTCGGCTTGGATCGGATCTGCAACTCGACGCCGTATTCGAGCGCGATCGCGCCGGCGGTGTCGGTGTCGAGGGCCTGATTGGGCGTGGTGAAGATGCCTTGCTTGAGCAGCTTGCTCTGAATGTCGTTGGACTTCACGCCGAGGGCCGCCGACAGCGTTTTGATGGTAATCGGCTCTTCCATCTCGACGGGTTCGCCCTTTTCGATGGCGCTGCGGGCCTGCTGGTGCGTGCCGCGCTGTTCAACCTTGGTGAGATGCCGGTCGAATGCCCGGCGAGTTTGCGATGCGGCGTTGAGCGCATCACGCCGCGCGATGAGATCGGCTTCGGTGAATTCGCGGAGTTTTTCATCCGCCTCGCCGCGACGACCATCGGGCCCACGACGACGCGTGGAAAGGCTGCTGCCTTTCTTGTTTTCACCCTTCTTGCGATCCGAATCCTCATCATCGTCGGTCTTCACGCCTCGGCCGGTGGTCGGGCGGGCGGTGGTAAACGGCGCCGGGCCGGGCTCATTGAGCTGACGGCGCGGGCGAGGGGTCGGAACGACATCGGGCTTTTCTTCGCGCACCACGCGCGGGCCTTGGATTGTGGCCGCGACGGGCTTCACGAGCTGCGGCGCGGGGGTAATCGGCTTGCGTTCGACCTGGGCAATTCCAGAACGATTTGCGAGTGTGATGGTTGGGCGCTGTTGCGGAGGCTGAAGGCTGCCCGAACGCGGGCCGGCCGGGGGTGCTGACGGCGGCGCGACCGGGGGTGCAGGCGCGGGCGCTTCGGCGGCGATTGCAGGCGGCGCGGGCGGAGGAAGTGGCGCGGGCGGCGGCGATGCTTTTGGCACGGCCGGCACAACTGGCGGCGGCGGCGGCGCTAATTCTGGCGCGGGTGCCGGCGTATGAATCACCGGCGGGTCGGCAACAGGCGCTCTCACCACCGGCGCGGGAACAATTTCTTCTTCTTGAACAGGCGGCGCATCCGTCTCGTCGGGCGCTTCGGTATCCTCATCCGCTTTCTTCTTCTTGACGGTGCGCTTGGTCTTCGGGTGAGCGACTTCAACCGGCGCCGCGGTCTCCACCGCCGTGCTTACGCCGCCTCCCACGTGGGCAAACCATTCGCGCACTGACTCCGCCAGACCCAGCGGGATGCGGCTCATGTGATTGGGCGCAGCATCCCCCAGGCCTTCGCTCTTGAGCTTCGAAAGGATCGATTTGCTTTCGACGCCCAATTCCTTGGCCAGTTCGTTAATTCGGATGCCCGGTTTCTTCTTCTCTGCCAAAACAATCTCCAAAAATATCTCTCGGCCTCGGGTTCAAATTCATTGGCCCGTTACCGGAGGTTCAGTTCGGCCCTCAACCAAGGCGGCGTTGTCGTCCGACTCGTCGTGGATGGGGTCGCTTGCCTGCTCGTTGTTCACACCTGAAATCGCCTGTTCTTCGGGCGAAAGCTCGGAGGCTTCCACCAGTGATTTTTCGTCATGCGTCGTGATCTCCGGCGCCAAACCTTCGGTTGCCTGCATCGCGCCGGGCATGTGCGAAGGCTCGTTGTCGGCGGCGGCTTCGGTGGACGTCTCGCCGATGGTCAATGGATTCAAGAGCGGATTCACTCCGCTGCCTGCACTGGCACTTGCGCTGGCTCCGCTGCGGGCACCTTCAAAGGCCGCCCGATCCGCAGCTTTATTCTTGGCTTCGGCGGCTTTCTTCGCTTCCTGCTCGGCAGCCACGATCTTGGCCTCGACGGCACATCGCTCGACGACTTCATTCGCCTTGGCTTCATCCAGCCCAAGCTCTTCCATCAGCGGCCCGGTACCGACTTCTTCGATATCGCGCACATCGATCAACCCAAGGGCGATGACCTTGTCGACCATCTCCTGGGTGATTCCTTCGATGCTCTTGAGCAACGTATCGATGCGCTGCGTGCCGGCCTGGAATTCCGGCGGGGTGAGGATGTCGATATCCCAACCCGTCAATCTCGCGGCCAATCGCACGTTTTGCCCTCGCTTGCCGATGGCCAGCGAAAGCTGATCGTCGTTCACCACGACCGTCGCGCGACCCAGCTCAAAGCAGAGCGACACTTCGGCAACTTCGGCGGGTTTTAACGCATTGCTGATAAGAATCTGTGAAGATTCGTTCCAGCGCACGATGTCGATCTTCTCGCCGCCGAGCTCATCAACGATGTTTTTGATTCGGCTGCCGCGGACGCCGACGCAGGCGCCCACCGCATCGACTTTGCTGTCGATGGAGCTGACGGCGATCTTGGTTCGATGCCCCGGCTCGCGGGCCAGAGCTTTGATTTCGATCGTGCGTTCGCCGACTTCGGGCACCTCGCGCTCGAACAATCGCCGGATCAATTCCGGGTGCGATCGCGACAGGATGATCTTCACTGCGCTAGGCGTATCGCGCACTTCCAAAATCAGCGCCTGAATTCGCTCGCCGACCTGGTGCTGCTCGCCGGGGATTTGCTCCGAGCGAGGCATGATTCCTTCGACGCGGCCGAGGCTGACGATCATGGTGCCGCCTTCAAACCGCGCGATCGTGCCGGTCACAATCGTGCCGACGCGATCCTTATATTCTTCGTAAATGCTGCCGCGCTCATCCTGGCGGATAAGCTGGATCATCACCTGCTTGACCGTTTGCGCGCCGATTCGGCCGACGATCTTCAAATCCAGCGGCGAACCCTGACGGGTGGCGGAGATCAATCCCGTCGCCCGGTCCAGCGAAACCTGAAACTCGCTGGTGTCTTCCGTGTTAAATTGTTTTCGCAATCCAGAGGCGATGGCCTGCTCGATGTCCGTGTAGATCTGGTCCCGCTCGATATTTTTATCGCGGGCGATTCCATCGACGATTCGGATTAATTCAGCATTCATAAGTTGTCCTTATCTCGCTATTCAGTTTTCCGTGGCTGCCACTTGTCATTTGTCACGGGTCACTCGCAGCGTTGTTCAGGCGGACAAGTTGCGGCGAGTGACAAGTAACCAGTGACCAGTAACATTCCTATCTAAACAAAAACCGCCTCGGGCTTCCGAGGCGGTCCACTGTTCCGCAGAACCTTGGTAAACACCTAAACCCTCATCCGGAATTTCTCCGGATCAGGGCGGAAGTCGCCTCGAGGTTGTGCCCGTGCTTATGCAACAGCATGGGCTGGCTCGCTCTGGAGGCTAAGGTTCATCCCGGTCGCTCCGGGTTCGAAAAAGTGGACCTTTTCAGCATCGACAATCACGGTTGTCCGCTTGCCGATCTCAAGGCCCGACCGAGCAGGCACTCGTCCGACCACATGTTCGTGCAATGCCGTGCTCATATACACATCCATATCGCTTCCCAGCGGCTCGACGACGTTGACCGTCACATCAAGGCTGGCTCTTCCCGCCGGCACATCCTCTTGTCGCAGGCCAAAATGCTCGGGCCTGATTCCAAGAACCACATGCTTGCCGACATACCCGGCCATCCGCTGTTTCAGATGACCTGGAACGTCAAGCCTAAACCCACTGCCCGGCAACGTCAACCTGCCGACAGTGACGGCCGGCTCATCCGCCTTGCCGTTGCCGCCGATCTTTCCGCCTTCGATCTGCCCTTCCTCGAAGGTCATTTGCCCATTCTGGGCCATGATCGTGCCGTCGAAGAAGTTCATGGGCGGCATGCCAATGAACCCGGCGACGAAGCGGTTATTCGGATAATTATAGGTCTTGAGCGGGGTGTCGGCCTGCTGAATCTTGCCATCCTTCATCACCACAATCCGATCACCCAGCGTCATCGCCTCTTCCTGATCGTGTGTGACGTAAATAGTCGTTGTT
>DATAPK010000045.1:0-19949 GCA_036265245.1 Tepidisphaeraceae bacterium
CATATCGTACACCAGCAATTCCAGCAGATGATTGATGAGGCTGCGGCAGCGGGAGAAGCGACGAAAATCGAGCAGCTTTCATCGGATATACCCGATGACCAGAACGCCGCCGTGATCTGGAACCAGGCGATGCTGGCGGTAAATCCCAAGGTGGAAACGCCCGGCCAATCAAATTTGACTTATCACTCTTATCCTCCATGGTCGGATGAATGGCATCAGATGCTGGAGCGAGGCGTGCGCGGAAACAGCAAGGCCATCGCACTGACGCGACAGGCGCGGGCAAAAACGCAGGTGGATTGGAAGCTGGCCATTACTTCGCCGCTTTCCGGTGTGTTGCTGCCAAATCTCAATTATGCACGTAATCTTGCAAACGTGCTGGCGGATTCAGCGCTTCATGCCCATCTTCATGGCGATGATTTTGAAGCCATTGAACGCCTTCGCGATTTGCATCGGCTTGGGCAGGACATCGGCAGGCCGTTTTACATTTCATATCTGGTCGGCACCGGGATCAAAGCGAGGACCGCCTCTCGGTTGATGATGATGGCGCCGGATTGGGCTATTGAAAATAGTATAGTTCCAGCCGATCAATCCAATCATCGACGGGCAACGCGTGGGCAGATTGAAACGGTCATTCATGAACTTATCGCGGATGATGAAAACGTGAAGCCCTTCCAACAGGCGTGGGGCACAGAACGATTGATGGCGATCAATTCAGCCACTTTTTCGGTCAGCCAAGCATCTCTGCTGGCGCCAGTTTTTGAGAGAGATGCAATCGGCCGCAGCGCAGATTTGTCGGAGGCGATCCGCACAGCGGCGCAGCCTAGCTGGCCCATTATGCAGCGGATGTCGGCAGGCGGGCAGGGGCGAAATGCTTCGCTGTCGCCGGCGTGGGTGATGCCCCTGGGCGGCCCCCTGCCGCCGGGACAGGCAGCGCCTCGATTTTCGCGGATTCTTTTTGCCAATGTGTTTGTCGGCAATTTCAGAGCGATAGAGACGAATCGGCGCGTCCGGGATGAAATACGATTCGCCGCCCTCTCGCTGGCTGCGCAACTCTATCGCGCCGATCATGGCGATTGGCCGCCCACGCTGGATGCACTCGTGCCGAAATACCTGTCGAGGATTCCGGTTGATCCCTATAGTCAAAGCGCCCGACCGATCGGATATGTGATTGTGAAACACCCCTTGTCTGATGGGCGCGATCGTCCTCTGCTCTTCAGCGTCGGCGATCATGGCGACCAAAATGTGAATGGCACAACCGCGCCGCCGGAGCCGGTTTATGACTGGGACAATACCATGTCGATTCAGTTTCGCGATCTTTCCCGCTGGTCACCACCGCCGACGACTCAACCTGAAGAGAATCAATAAGCTGTAGCCGCGGGATCTCATGTAATCATGGGAGGTGACCCTGCGTCGCCTCCCTGGCTATTCTTCGGAAAAGGCGACGCAGGCGTTGCGGCTACAGTCGCCATATCAGTGACGCATGCTGTCGATCATCAGGAAGATAAATCCGATGATCCAGGGCAGCACGCCAAACGAGATGAATGCACAGAACAGCCACGCGATCGGCAAGCCGACGGCGGCAGAGGTCATTCTGATTCCCGAAGCGCCGACGGTGCGTTTTAACAATCGAAGCGTGTTCAGCCAGAAGATAAAAATGCAGGAGATGCACAAACCGTCGCAAACGGTTATCGCGAGCAAAAAAACCAGGGACCGTCTCATATTTTCCATCCAGCTAATCTCCGCGATCGCCATCAGGCTGACTGTTAATAGCAGTGGGAAGGATGCGCAAACCAGCGGAGCGCATGCGTAATGACTGAGGGCGACGGCCCGGTTCTGCTGGCGGTAGGGAATATTGCCCGGATGAAACCAATAGCTTCCGACGCCGCTGACGAGATTCAAAAGAATAAGGATGCCCAGCGGCGTAACCGGCCAAAGCAAAATACCCGCCATCCAGGGAAGCGTGAAATCAGCGGTTGGAGGCAGCATGCCATAAGGCGGCGAGCCGCTGGGGCTGATCATATCGTTCAACCCTCGTCCAAACCCGCCGTTGACTTGTAGCCCGAAGAGCGTCAGCACGATCGGGATAAGCGAAGCGAGCAAGGCGGTGATCAGACGAAAGCGCTGGGCATCGCGCAAACTTATGGGCCTGGCGATTTCATTGGAAAGCCGCCTGATGTGGATCGTGGCCAGCCAGACCGTTCGCCAATAGGCGCGGAAGGAGCCGATGTCGTTGCGTTGCGCCCAGGGGATATGGCTGCGGATCGCCGTCGCCCGGTCGAATGCGGTTCCGCATTCGGGGCAGCGTTCGTTGACGAGCCCGCGCAGATCATATCCGCACTCCGGGCAGATCAGGTCGATTGAGTTGTCGTGGGAAAGTTCGCTCATGTGAATCGCTTAATTCCGATTGCCGATTGATACGGACGCTCAATCGGCAATCGGAAATCCGCGATCACTTCTGGAGATCATCAAGCAATCGATCGGCGGCGACATCCAACTTGTCGTCGCTCTCATACGTGCCGGCGGCGATTTGGGCTTTGATGTCGGCGACTTTATCCGCGCGAACGTCTCCGCCGGCCTTGAGCGTCTGCAAATGCTGGCTGATGCCGGTAAGCTCTACCGAATCGCTTCCCCGCGTGGGCGTGGCGCTCTCGGTGGGGATCGATTTCTGGACTGGCTGATTGACGATTTTCTGAATGGGCGAATTACTTCCGATGCCTTGGATGCTCATGTTGCACCTCACAATGTTGAAGCGGTGGTTGGCGGATGACTCCATCACCTGCCGTCGACTCTTCCAGTCGATGTTTTGGGTATCGACGGTGATTGAAGCAATTCTTGAGGCCCTTGAAGCATTCTAAAAAACAGCTTAAACCATTTGTTCATAGACACTTAAATAGATAGACGGAGGGAGACGCGCAAAAAAATCCGATAGCGCGTGCGAATTTTACCGTCAAATATATTACCCATTTTATCTATTTACCCCATTTGATCGTATCATTGGCCTCGCCAAGTCCGAAAAATCCATTCTTATCAGACGGCATAGTTATCGGACTACACTTTCGCCGCGGAGGATTGCTTCTCCCATGCGGGCGGTCATGACCGAGTTTCGGTAGACCAGCGGGAGAAGGAAACGGAGGTTTTCGTGTGGGCCTCGGAGATAGTCGCCCAGGCTCGAGCCCCAAGTTTGGCGATACGCGCCGAGGGCATCCTGCAGATGTCGCTCCTTCAAAGCTTTGACAGCCACTTCGACGGCAAAAGTTGCGGACCAGCAGTTGGAATAAATGTCTTCCGCACAGGCGGTGTAAAAGCCCCCCGCCGGGCCGATCAGGAGGGTGCGATTGGCGACGCCTTCCTGGGCGAGCGCACCGGCCAAGGGAAGGTCGATGGACTGCATGCCACTAGTGTCGATGGGCTTGGGGCCGGCTTTCAAGGAATGATGTTTGGTCAGCACATCGATCCAATGTTCGAGCAACTTGGCCGGCGAAGATTTTTGGATCGATTCGATAGGCTGAACAACGGCGAGTTGCACCTCGTTTTCCCTCGCCAGCAACCACGCCCAGTGAAGCTGGCCGGCCAGATCGAGGGAGATGGGGATCGTCTGCTGCTGGGCGGCATCGATCCACTTGGCGCTTTTCAGGCGAAGGAAGGTGTAGCGGTGCAGCACGCCGGCGTCCCACGCTACGGGAAGGCCAAGAAGCTTTCGCTGTGGTGACGGAAGTTCGCCGCCGACGATCAACATTCTGGGGCGGATGGATGTGCCATCGATTGCCACATCGACGCCCTTCTCATCCAGCCCGCGGATTTCGATCGATTTGGGTTCGACCAGATTGATTTTCGCGCGGCGTGCCTGCTCGACCATCGCATCACAGATTTGCTCATAATCGCCAACATAAGCGCAGACGGATTTGGCGTCGTATTCGCTGCTTGTCGTGCCGTCGTCGGCGAGGAACTTCAGCCGCTGCATGGGGGACGCGTTTTTTTTGAGTGTGGCTGTTAATTTGTGAAGCTCGAAGAATTTTGGGTTGATCAACACCAATCGATCGGGAGCCGGCTGGTCTGGAATCGTTGCGTGCATCACATTGATTTTGGCATCCTGGAGCAGCGCAGCCGCCAGATAGCAAGAGGGATGAGAGCCGAGAACAAGTACATCAGTCTGAGGAAGGGGCTTGGGCATCGTTGGATGACATCATAACGGGTATGGGCTGTCCGGTGGAGGCCAGATTGGAAATCAGAAGCCATCGCATTATCCTGCGCGGCATGTCCAACTGGCCAGAGGCGGTGTTGTTTGATTTTGACGGCGTGATTGTGAACAGCGAGCCTGTTCATTTCGCGGCTTTCGTGAAGCTTTTCGCGGAAGAAGGAATCTCGCTTAGCGAAAAAGAATATTACGCGGAGCTGATCGGGTTCGACGATCGCGGCGCGATTCGCCACCTATTGGCGAAGCACGGGCGGGCCATCGATGCGCAGCATGTTACGGAGCTAAAAGCCCGCAAGCTGAACCTGATGAATCAGCTTTTATCGAACGGCGAAGTGCCGGCGCTGCCCGGGGTTGATTCTTTTGTACGCGGCCTTGCGGAGAATTATCCGCTGGCGATTTGCTCCGGAGCGGTGAAGCCGGAGATTGAAATCATGCTGGACGGGGTCGGCCTGCGGGAATTTTTCCCCATCATCGTGGCTGCCGATGATGTGTCGATTGGGAAGCCCGATCCGATGGGATATTTGCTGGCGACAGAGCTAGTGGGCAGGAAAATCGGACGAAAGCTGTCGCCGGCGGAGGTGCTGATTATCGAAGATGCGCCGATTGTCGTAGAATCCGTCCGCCGGGCCGGATTTGCCGTGCTGGCGGTGACCACTTCTTATCCCGCCGATGCACTGGCCGACGCGAACTGGGTGGTCGAGACACTTGAGCCGGTCGAAGTGACAAAAAAGGTTCCGGAACTGAAGTTGCGTTCCATATAATCGTAGCCGCGACGCCTGCGTCGCCTCTTCTCGTGGCGACGCAGGGTCACCTCCCATGATTACATGGGATCCCGCGGCTACAGTAAGGTCAACATGATGCGATATCTGATTGGACTGGCGTCTTTGGGTTTGAGCGCGGTCGCGCTGGCGGCGGAAGCCGAGCCTCGCCCAACGCTCAGCAGCGATGGAAGCTGGGTGCCGGTCATATTGATTGTCGTAGGTGGGATGTTTCTGGCTGCTGCGGTGATTGGGCCTATCGTGCGGGCGAACACACCTGAAGAAGTTCCGCCGGCGCACTCGCACGATGAGCCGCCGGGCACATCACATCATCACGGGGCGAGCGGGTTGCTGAACCCGGCGCCGGAGAATGAATTGCATCATTAGAGTACTTTGAGGTTGGGGTGTTGATCCAACGTGTAACCGGCGAGCATGCTCGCCGGCTAAACAAATTACACACGTTATCCATGTTCTAAAAATGCTGATGCACGGAATCAATCGCGAGGCACGCTGGCGGCGGCAGCGCCGTTGCTCTGCGCGGGGCCGTTGCCGGTGAGTTTGTTGATATCCACTTCGGGGATTGGCCCGCGCGGGATGATTGGTTTGGCCAAGGCGCTTTGATCTTCCAGCGATGGGCCAGGCACCACGCCGATGCTTCGCAAGGCGTTGGTCACTTCGACATCCTGTGGATTCAAGCTGTAAGCTTTTCGCAGCGCGGTTTCGGCTTTTTGATTTTGGCCGAGGCGCTGGAGATACAGGCCATATTCCTTCGCGATGTAGAAATTATCCGGATCGGAGAGTGTGGCGCGGCTGTAGGCATCGATGCCCGAGTCAGGATCGCCTTTGAAAGCGAAGACTTTGCCCAGAACGAACCAATTTTCAGCGGCCCCGTCTCCCTTGGCGTGGCTTTCAAGATCGTTGATCTCCGCCTCGCGCGTGTCGGCTTTGGAAATCGCGCTGGCGTAGCCGTTGAGCACATTTTGACGAAAAGCGATGTCGTGCTTGCCGATGACGTCTTTGTTCATCACCTCGAGCGAGGTGCGGAAGGCGTGAATCGCCTGCTCGTGCTGGCCTAGTTGCTCGTAGCTTTCACCGAGATAGCAATAGGATTGATAATCCAGCGGATTTTGCTTTGTCGCGTTGCGGAAGGCGCCGGCGGCGTCGGCGTATTGCTCCTGGTTATAGAGCTCCAACCCGTGCTTGCGCGAATCCTTGGAATAGGTAATGATGTCGGCACAACCGACGAGCATCACGCCAATCAGTGCAGCCAAGAACAGATACTTTGCGTTGGAAAGACTGCGACGAGATTCAAATCTCACGGCTACCTCCATGTAGCAACCCTAAAGGCTTCTTGCCCGATCTACCCCGAAAACTTGCGATAACTTAACCGTTTGTCTTTTGTTTGCAAGATGACGCGGGCAAAAATTGCGCTTGTGGGATTGGCGATTGGCAGGCGGAAGGTTGTGCGTTGCGCGCTGGGCCGTAAGATTCCCCGCATGCCAGTCGGGATCGTCGAACGCGTCGGAAGGAATACCAACAACGTTTTGGCGGCGTTCGGTGATTTTTTCATTTTCGCCGGCCTCACTTTTGTCTGGCTGGTGCGAAGCACGTTTACAGCCAAGACCCTTCGCCTGCTGCTGCCGCAAATGTATGAAGTCGGCGTGCGCTCGGTGCCTGTGGTGGCGGTGACCGGCGCATTCATCGGCATGGTTTTGGCGGTGGAATCGTATACCCAGTTCAAAGCAATTGGCGAAGAGACTCGCCTGGGCACGGTGATCAACCTGTCGGTGGTGAAGCAGATTGGCCCGGTGCTGGCGGCGGTGATGCTGGCGGGACGGGTTGGCGGAGCTTTGACCGCGGAGCTGGGCACAATGAACGTCACCGAGCAGCTCGATGCGCTGCGCGTGATGGGATCGGACCCGATTCGATATCTGGTTGCACCGCGATTTCTGGCGTGCGTGATGCTCACGCCGGTGTTGACGATTTATAGCGATCTGCTCGGCGTGCTGGGGGGATGGGTTGTCTCGACTAAATTTCTTGGCGTACCCAGCGGGCCTTACTGGAGTTATTCAGCGCAGGCCGTTGATAACTGGCAGATTTTTGAAGGGCTCGTCAAAAGCATTTTCTTCGGTGCGGCAATCGGATTGGTCAGTTGCTACAAAGGCTTCACCTGCGGCGCCGGCGCGAGCGGCGTGGGCAAGGCCTGCACCGAAAGCTTTGTCACCAGCTTCCTAGCCATCATCGTGATGAATTTCTTCTTCGCCGAGATCTCCAAAGAATGGTATTTAGCGATCTATGGGACGAGGAGTATTTTTGGCTAAGTGTCGCCGGCCAGTTGTTATTGGCCACTTGCCAAAAACGATTCCATCTTGCTTTGACAAGTGACCAGTAACAAGTGACAAATGACCCCTCCATGGCCCTGATCGATCTGCGACATCTCTCCAAGCGCTTTGGCTGGCTGGTGGTGCTCAACGATATCTCGCTAAGCATTGAGCCGGGCAAATGCATTGTCATCATTGGCGCCAGCGGCACGGGGAAGAGCGTTCTGCTGAAACATATCGTTGGCCTGCTTAAGCCAGATGCGGGCGAAGTCTGGTTCAAGGGGCAGCGCATCGATACCCTCCCCGAGCGCAAGCTGATGGAGGTGCGGCAGCATTTCGGGTTTTTGTTTCAGATGGGGGCGTTGTTCGATTCGCTGAATGTGATCGACAATGTTTCGTTCCCACTGACCGAACATACGAAAAAGTCAAAAGAAGAGATTTTGCAGATCGCTCAGCAGAAATTGGCGCTGGTGGGATTGCCTGATGTCTCGAAAAAAATGCCGGCCGAGCTTTCTGGCGGACAGAAGAAACGGGTGGCGCTCGCCAGAGCGATCGCGCTCGATCCGGAAGTTATTTTGTACGATGAGCCGACGACGGGCCTCGATCCGATTCGGGCGGACGTCATCAACGAACTGATTTTGAAGCTTCAGAAGGAACTCAAGGTGACGAGCATCGTGGTGACGCACGATATGCAGAGCGCATTTAAGGTTGCCGATCGGATTGTCATGCTTCACGAGGGCAGAATTGTTTTCGACGGAACCGCTGCTGAGGTTCAGGCGACGCAAGACCCGATCGTGAAGCGATTCGTGCTAGGCGAAGCATCGGAGCAGGAGCTCGCGCAGCTTCGGGAAACGCATGTGCTGTGAGCGAATGCTTGATCGTTCAGGGGCGGGGTTCGATTTTTACTCCGTACCCTGGCCCTGAAGGGCCGGGCTTTGTTTCGAGTTTGGTGTCGACGCGGGCGACTTGGCCGTTTTGGAGTTGGAAGGCGCCGATGCAAGTGAGGCCGTTTTTCAATTTGCATCGGACCTGCGGCGTCGCATTGCCCGTGATCAGAGTCCACTGAGCTCCGTCTCCCTGCAAATCATCTGCATCCGCCAGCGCTGTCTTTAACAATACCGGGGGAAGCCAGTCCGTTTTTGATATTTTCAATTTTCTATCCTGCGCCGCAGTGTGAAAATCGTCGAACGAGACGAAGGTCTGCTTCATCGCGATCGCCCGCGCCAGGAAACTGGTGAGGCGCGCGACGGTTGCTTCAACTCGCTGATCGTGACTTGGATCATCGGGCAGATTCAGCCAATACGCTTTCCATTTATCTTCAAATCCCGCGGCGCTGCCGAAGGTGTCGTTCCACGCCAGATTGAATGACTTGCCCCGCGCGAGATCGCGCATGAGGGAGGAAAACGCCTGCCGGTATTTTCCGCCGTCGCCGTTGGCGAGAAAATGCACCATCGACCACGCCTGGTCGTAGTTAGCGATCTTGAAATTCGCGTTCCATTGATCGTGTGAAAGGCCCATCATGCGATCGACGGAAATGAACGTGCCGTTGTGAATTTCGTCGCGAACGCGTTTGAGCCGCCAGTCGGGAATGACGCCGCTGATAAAGCCGTCACCGGTGAAAAGGGCTTCGCCGAAATATTCGGCGAGGCCTTCGTTGATCCAGACCGGCAAATCGCCGCCAACCACCGCCGCGGCGAATTGATGAAACCCTTCGTGCTGCACCACATGCCAGGTGCGATCGGTGAGTTTCTGACCCGCGACGGCATAGAGCGCGTGGCCGTCGAACACGCCGTCGGTTCCTTCGAGCCCTCCGCCGGCGAGGTAGTCGGCACGATTGCGGAAAAGATAAAAGGGAAATTTGTCGCGAATGATACCGGAGAAATCGCGCGTGCGATTGTGATATTCCTCGGCCATCTTCGTCATCCGCACGACGACTTCCTGCACCTGCTCTGGCGGGACATCGGTGAGGAGGATGTAATATTTTGTTTCGTATCGCTGCAATTTTGGCGCGTCGGCGCCGGAGGTGGAGGGTGCGAGCAGGATGGAGAGCAACAGCAGGAGCGATCCGGGTCTTCGGAGTACCTCAGACACCGGCGTCTGCGGAGTTGGAAGCTGGTTGTTAGTGGGATTGGGCATCGTTTAGGGCACCCTGCTTGATCCAGTCGTCCAGAGGTGGCACATCCTTCACGTTGTCGATTACTCGCTTTGATGCAAACACGACGATGATTCTTACTTTCGTGGTCTTTTGCGACAGAGAGACGATCAGGTTCTGAATTCCTTTGTTCTCGTTCTGCGGTTTGGGTTGCGCGGCGGAGATGATGTCGAACTGCGCATCGGCGGGCGAAAGAATCTTTACGGAAAGATTTTGCCCGCCGAGCGTTAAATCGGCGGAGAGTTTGTCGGCGGCGATTTTAATTTGGGCGGGCGTGTGAAGATTCCATTGCACTTTGACGGGCTTGGGAGTTTCAACTTCATCTTCGACGACGATGGTGCTGCGATTGAGCAACTCGATGCCGCGAACAACGCGGCTGGTTCGCCAGTGGTAAGCGGCGGACATATCGGCAACGGCGAAGGCGCGCTCGGGGGAGGAGGAAAAGGCGACGATGGGAGCGCTCATTTTGGAATCTTGATTTTGATCGTCGATCACGAGCGTGTTGTGGCCTTCGGTGCGGGTGCGATAATAGGAGAATCTGAGCTTTCCGAAATAATCGGGGAGACTGTAATTGTCAGAGCCGAGATCGATGGCCCAGCGCTGGGCGAAGGCATCGAGGACGAAGGAGCCGAGATCGAGATGGGAGTGGTTGGCGGTGTTGTCGCCGCCTTTGAAGCCGACGTAGAACGTGCCGGGATCATCCCACGCGCCGCGGAAGGTGGCGACGTTGGCTTTGCGAAAGATCGCGTCGAGAGGGAGCTTGGCGTCGGTGAGGGTTGTGCCCTGATCGTTCCACCAGAGGAGATGAAAGGCATCGCCCCACTTGGCGGCGTATTCGCGCTCGGAGATGGCGAAGGCGGGCTGGTTGAAGCGATGGGCGAGCCAGAACATTTGTGAAGCGATGCCGGCGAATTCGGAGGAGTCGGCGAAGTTGAAGGCTTTGTCGGTTGGGCCATTGGTGTAGATGCGGAAGAAACCGGTTTTGTCCAGGCCGGGAGTAGTGTCCATTCCGAGATCGTTTCCGAGGGCAGTTTGAAGGGCGGCGAGATAGAAGACGGTGTATCGGGTGCCGTAATCCCAATAGGCGGGGCCTTCGAGACATCCACCGTCGGGTGCGAGGGTTTTGAGGGGCTTGTCCATCGCATGGCGTGTGGTTTCGAGAACCTGGCGGGCGAGGTCGGGTTCTTCGTCGGCAATGGCGAGCGCTCCGAGCGCCAGGCCGCCGGAACAGACGTTCGCCCAGTTGTAATCGACTTTCGTCCACCACTCGCCACTTTTGTACGCAGCCAAGCCGGGATTGAGGCCTTTTTCGATAATCGCGGTGCGAATCGTGGCGCGGTCTTCGGGGGAAAGCGCGTCAAAGAGCCAGTCATAGCCGATGGCCATCGCGGCGGTCATCTCGGCGGTGTCGAGGAAGTGCGGAGGGTTCCAATCGGGGAATTTCGCGGCAGCGAGCATTTCCTGACGGGCGCGCTGGGCGAAACGCGGATCGCCATCCATGCGATAGAGCGCCGCGAGGAAGGTGATCCTTCCGAAAGCCGTGCGACTGGTGTTCAGCATCTCGCCCTGCCCGCGAGTCACGGGTTTCTGAGCCAGGAACTTAGCACAATCGGAGACGATCTGCTTGTAATAAACCCCCGCCCGCGGATCGCGCATCACATTTTGCTTTGCCTTGGGAAAATCGTCGGCCAACACCAGAAGCCGCGGATGCTCCTTGCGAAGTGTCGAGAGCAAGTCATCGCCAAAGACACTGGAGCAGCAGAGCAGAATCGCGACGATCCAAATTCGCATGAGACAGCCATTCAAAACGATTCGGCGACAATAGGCAATTGGAAAGCGGTTGCGCGTTCCATTTTGGATTTTGGAATGCGGATTTTGGATTGAAAATTTAGATGGGCCAAATGCTTTCCAATCCGAAATCCGAAATCCAAAATCCAAAATGGTCTCCAATTCCGGCAGGTTAGTATCTTGCAACTTTGGCGCGCCCGGCTTAAAAGTTGGCCTGTCATGTCACCTTACCGGCGAAACGTCATGGTCGGAGTCATCGTGCTGGGCGCGATCTGCATCCTTGCGTGGATGATTCTCAAATTTGCAGGACAGGCCATTGCCCCCTTCGCGCCAGCCAGAATCCCCGTGCATTTTGTCACCGATCGCGGCGACGGATTGACCGACGGGGCCAACGTCACCTATCGCGGCGTGATCGTCGGGCAGATCGGGCACGTCTCGCTTATGTCGAACGACCGGGTCCGCGTCGAAGCGTCCATTGATTCCCAGCCTGCCCTGCCGGGAAACATGAAAGGCGTGATTCGCTCGACCGGCCTGCTGGGCGGCGGATCGTCGATGGTGCTTACGCTCATCGATAAAGAGCCGCAGGGGCAGCTCAAACGCGATCAGGAGTTGTCCGCCACTTATGTCGGCCTGGACATTTTGCCGCCGGAATTTGCAGAGCTGGCCACCGACCTGCGGCTGACCTCCAAACAGTTTCGCGATTCCAATGTTGTCCTGCACATGGACGAACAGGTGCAGCATCTGGGCAAGGTGATCGATTCGGTTCAAACCTTTATCGACGATCCAAAAGTTCGCAAGGATCTTCAGGATTCCATCGCCAACCTGCGCGGCGCCTCTGAAAAGGCCAATCAGATCGGCGAAAACATCTCGCAGCTCACCACGCATCTAGATCAGCTCAGCACCGAGACCCGGGCCAGCGTCGAGAAGACGCAGGGGCACATCGACGATCTTTCAAAGAGCATCGGCGATCGCATGGTGCAGATTGCCGGGCTGCTTCAGCAGTTCCAGGATGTCGCCCAGAAGGTCAATCAAGGAAAAGGCACCGCCGGCCAATTGGTCAACGATCCCAAGCTTTATGAGAGCCTGGTCGACACGACGCAGCAATTGAACGAGACGATCAAAGACCTCAAACGCCTGATCCAGCAGTGGGAACAGGAAGGCGTTTCGCTCAAAGTGGGAAAATGAGATTGATCAATCCGCGATTTTTCCCTTGACCGCCGCCTGCATAATCTGCAAACTTCGCCCCGTTCGAGGAATTTGGAGATCGGGCTCACAGAGCCCAAGGGAGAAAAATGCTGCATCGTTTCTTCGCCGCGCTGGCGCTGTGCGCGCTGGTTATTCCAATTGTTTATGGTAGCCCGGCCGATACGGAGAATTACGCTTCGGTGTTGACCTCCAACCATGCCGAAATGGATGGCACTGGATCGTCCGGTTACATCACCTTCTACGCAAACCTGCAATTCGGATCTTCGCCGGCGGTAGCGACCTGGTTTGAGTTCCCGATCTTTTCCGATCCGGTTCCTTTTGATATCGAGAACAATTCCGGCCAGGCGTTCACGCTTTCCAACGTCGGCTTCATGTTGAGCGATACGCAGATTCCGCTGGATGATCTCAATTTTGGCAATGATCCCCCACAGTCATCGTTCACGCCACTGCCGGGATTCGATCAACCTATTGCTTCGGGATCGGGGATTTCTGGAAATGTAGCCTTGCCAGAGCCAGCGTCCATCGGCGTGCTGGCGGCGGCCGGCGTTCTCGCGATGCGCAAACGAAACAAGCGCATCGTGTGAGATGCGCTTGTTCGATCAAATCGATTATTGAAAAACGAGTCTTAGGCCTTCTGCGGCACATGAATGTGCGGCTTGACCTGCTCGACGATTGCGTCGAACGCGGCCGGGTCGCTGATGGCCAATTCTGAAAGCATCTTGCGATTGAGGGTGATGTTGGCTTCAACCAAGGCGGGGATGAAGCGGTTGTAGTTGAGGCCACGCAGCTTGAGGGCGGCGTTCAATCGGGTGATCCACAGAGCGCGGAAAGAACGCTTCTTCTGCTTACGATGCTCGTAAGCGTAGACGTCTGCCTTGCGTGTGAATTCGAGTGCGGGGCGATAATTGTGGCCTGGCATTCCTCGCATGCCGGAGGCTTTGCGGAGAATGCGTTTACGTTTGCGGGAATGAGTTGGGCCGCCAGTTGAGCGTGCCATGGGGTAATCCTGTCTAATGGAGCCAGAGGCCGGAGGCTTGGCTGTTTCGGCGACGCGCCGAAACTTGGTTTAGTGTGGCCACGAACTCACGTTCGTGGCGACGATACAGCTTACTTACTCTTTGATGCCGTCTTTTTCGGCTCAGTCTTTTTCTTCGGTTCAGCCTTTGTGGACTCAGTCTTAGTCGATTCGGTCTTCTCATCGCCCTGCTTTTCGGCGATGGCTTTTTCGTGGGTGGTCTGATTAGGGCGTTTGCCGACCAGTCCCAGGAAGCGGCGCATGTTGCGCGAATGCCCTTCGGCGAGCGTGCCGGCGCGACCTAGTTGGCGCTTGAGCTTGCTGGACCTGCGCGATCGCAGGTGTGAGTTCTTTTCGTGCCGATGCTTGAGCTTGCCGGTTTTGGTGACCCGCATGCGCTTCGCGACGCCCTTGTTGGGCTTGAATTTGTATCCCATCGTTATCCTCGGAGAAAAAATCACCCTTGGGCGTACTCCCAAGGGGGCGGGGATCATAACAACGACGGGTTTGCAAATCCAGAGAGGGCGCAAAAAAGCCCAGGGATGGCGATCCCTGGGCTTTGAATGGCTGATTATCGCGTTGCTGGCTCTGGCGCTGGGGCAGCGGCTGGACGAGGGGCGGGGATGTTTAAGTTTGCGCCGGCGCTCATCGGAGCAGCAGGCCGCAATCCACCGGCGGTTGAAGGGGGCACAACCAGCTTGCCCGGTGGCTTGGCGGTCGCGGGGTTTTTGTGATCGGGCTGAAGCACCAGCGTCATTCGCCGGCCTTCCATCTTGGCATCACGCTCAACCTTGCTCACCAGGAAAAGCTCCTGCTTGATCTTGGTGAACAGGATTCGCCCCAGGTCCAAGTGGGCCATTTCACGGCCTTTGAACTGAAGGGTGAACTGAACCTTGTTGCCCTCTTTCAAGAATTCGCGGGCGTGATTGATCTTGATGAGAAGATCGTGATCGCCGATGCGCACGGTCTTGAGCTTCAATTCCTTGAGCTGGCCGGCGCGCGAGCTGGCGCGGCTGCGGTCTTCCTTCTTTTGCTGCTGGTAGCGCCACTTGCCGTAGTCCATGATCTTACAGACCGGCGGGCGGGCGGTGGGCGCAACCTCGACAAGGTCGAGGCCGGCTTCACGGGCTCGTCTCAGCGCTTCGTTGGTTGAGGTGGGGCCTAGTTTTGTATCATCCTGATCGATGAGAAAAACCGGCGACATGCGAATCTGCTCGTTGTGGCGGAAATTGGTAGAAATGGCTCGAACTCCAACAAAAACTTTTGCCCGCCCGGGCACACGCCTCGGGCTTTATGGGCGCTTTGATTGCTCCTTTAATCTCTGCGGCAATTCCCTTCGCCTGAAGTCTACATATTAAATGCCGACCCCGTGACTCGAACTGCCAGTGCAAGAGTATATATCGGACGGGCCCGTGCATTCAATCGTGAAATTGGCGTAATTTTAACGCCAAACCGGCTTTTGGGCTTCGATGCAGGCGAAGGGGATGGTTAGACGCAGCTCCCCTGCCGTTTGGGCGGTATGGTTGAAGCTGGCTTCCAACTGCTGGGAAAACGCGGATTCGTGGGGTTTTTCGAAGATTTCAATCAATGCATTCGGCGATAGCGAGCCTGGATTATAGCTTTTTCTGCATGAAGAGTTCGCGAAGGGTGGGATCGTTTGGATAGGGCTTTGTCTCGCCGGTGAATTCGAAGCCGAGGCGTTGGTAGAAGGTGATGGCGGCGGTGTTGATGTCGGTGACATCCAGCACGAGCTGTTCAAAGCCATGCCGGCGAGCCCATTCCTCGACTGATTTTACCAGATGGGCGCCGACGCCTTGCCGACGCGCTTCGGCGGCGACCCACATGGAGACGATGCAGGCGTGCGAGGATTTTTCTTCATCCTTAAAACATCCGATGATGCCACAGCAATGATCTTGATCGAAAGCGAGGAATGAGATGGCATCATTTCCCTCTCCCCACTTCTTTGCGCGGGCGGCCCATTCTTCGGGAGTGCAAAGGGATTCTTTCGCATGAGTTGAGCCGAAAGCGAGGGGCGTATCGGAGAGGGCGCGAAGGCGGACATCGCGGAAGACTTCGGCGTCGAGGGCGGTCATGGGGCGGAGGGTGATCATGGGCGCAAATGCCTTCTGAGTAATCGCCGAATATTTCTTGCCCCATGAACGACTCGAACCACGATCAGCGATTCTTCTTCGCATCGATAGGCAATGATGTAGGAATAGACTGGCCAGAATCGATAGCGATCATCCGATACATCTTTTCGCTGATGGCCCATCTGTGGATGATCGGCCAGAAGCTTCATGGCGGTGTGAATGTCATCTTCGACCTTTGTTGCGGCGGTTGGGCTCTCGCGCGCGATGAACTGCCAAATTCGCTCGATGTCCCGGTCCGCAAGCCGAGAGATTCGGAGCTTCATGCCGCCCCGCTTTTTGGATGTTGCCTGTCTGCACGTCGCTTGGCGAGAGCTTCGTCGGCATCGAGGGTGCCTTCACTGGCGATACTTTTTTCCCCCTCTGTGAGCAAAGATTCCATTTCACCGGGGTTGAATTCGTCGGGGGCGTTTGAAGCGAGACTCTTCAAACCTGCGAGGATAACCTGCTCTGCGTCGGCAAATTTGCGCGTGCGCAGTTGTTCCTGGATAATTTGTTCGGCATCGGAACCAAGGGTGAGTTTCATAGGATTCAACCTTTCACACCGGATTATACCATCCGCACATTATTTCCGATCTGCAATCTCACTCTTTAACTGCGAAATAATCTGCTCGACTGGCATCACGCCCTTATCCCCTTCCGTGCGATGTCGCACTGCAACTTTGTTTTCGGCTTGTTCTTTTTCGCCGATGACGAGCATGTAGGGGATTTTGCCCATTGTGGCGGTGCGAATTTTGGCGCCGATTTTTTCGCTTCCGAGATTCGACTCAATCCGAAGACCCGCCTGCTGAAGCAGGCTCGCCGATTTGGTGGCGTAGTCGTTGAATTTTTCGCTGATGCTTAACACCGCGACCTGGACGGGGGCGAGCCATAGTGGGAAGGCGCCGGCGAAGTGTTCGATGAGAACGCCGATGAAACGTTCCATGCTGCCGAAGGGGGCGCGATGGATCATCACCGGGCGGTGGGGTTTGTTGTCGGCGCCGATGTAGCTGAGGTCGAAACGTTCGGGCAATTGGTAATCGACCTGGACGGTGCCGAGTTGCCATTCGCGGCCGATGATGTCGCGGACGACGAAGTCGATTTTGGGGCCGTAGAAAGCGGCTTCGCCGGGTTCGAGGGTGAATTTTACGCCGAGAGATTCGGCGGCGGATTTGCAGGCGGCTTCGGCGCGGTCCCACTGGTCAGCTTTGCCAACATATTTGGCGCTGTCGGGGTCGCGGAGGCCGACGCGGACGCGGTATTCGTTCATGCCCAAAGTGCCGAGGACGATTTTCACCAGTTCCAAGCAGCCGAGGATTTCGGCGGGGACTTGGTCTTCCATGCAGAAGAGGTGGGCGTCGTCCTGGGTGAAGCCGCGGACGCGGGTCATGCCGCCAAGTTCGCCGGATTTTTCCCAGCGATAGACGGTGCCGAACTCGGCCAATCGAATCGGGAGATCGCGATAGCTGTGTTGGTCGGAGGCATAAATGCGAATGTGATGCGGGCAATTCATCGGCTTGAGGAGATAGCCGTCGATCTCGCCTTTCTCCATGCGGTTGGAAAGCTCGGCGCAGCCGCAGTTTTCTTTGGCGAGAAGATCGATCTGCTCGCGATCGATGAGGGGCGGGAATTGTGATTCGCGGTAATAGGGATAGTGGCCGCTGGTGCGGTAGAGATCGAGCCGGCCGATGTGCGGGGTGAAGACCTGGCGGTAGCCCTGGCGGCGAAGGTGTTCGGAGATGAAGTTCTGGAGTTGGATGCGCACCTCGGCACCCTTTGGTTTCCAGAGGACGAGGCCTTGGCCGACTTTGTCGTCGATAGCGAAGAGGCCAAGCTGTGGGCCGAGGACGCGGTGGTCGCGTTTTTTGGCTTCGTCGATTTGTTTGAGATATTCGTCGAGTTGTTTTTTGTCGAAGAAGGCGGTGCCGTAGACGCGTTGGAAACGGTCGGAGGTGATGTCGCCGTGCCAGTTGGAGGCGGCGACGCTGGTGACTTTGAAGGCGCCGATTTTTCCGGTGGCGGGCACGTGCGGGCCCATGCAGAGGTCTTCCCAGTTTTTGTCTTTTTCGCCGGTGGCGTACCAACTTAAAGATTGCGAGCCGGCGGCCTTGGCGCGCTCGGCGTTGTCGATCTTGTATTTGTTGCCTTCGGTACGCAGACGATTGATTCCATCGTCGAAGGACAATTCGTAGCGGGTGAATGGGCGATTCTCGGCGACGATTTTTTTCATTTCGGCTTCGATTTTTTCGAAGTCGGAAGAACTGATCGGAGTGTCGAGGGAGAGATCGTAATAGAAGCCGTTTTCGAGCGGCGGGCCGTAGGCGAGCTTGGCCTGCGGCCAGAGGCGCTGAATGGCTTCGGCCATCACGTGGGCGGTGCTGTGGCGGAGGGTTTGGAGGGCGATGGGATCGCGATCGGTGATGATCGAGACGTTGTGCTCGCCGGTGAGCTTGAAAGAGAGATCGACGACTTTGTCGTCCACCTTGCCGACGACAGCGGCTTTGGCCAAGCCCTTGCCGATGGATTCGGCCAGTTGCATGACGGTGCTACCGTCGGGGAGTTCGCGTCGAGAACCGTCGGGTAAAACTGCGATTGCCATGGGATATCCTTAACCTCTGCCTATAAACGCCCCCGCCAATCGATGGGGTGGCTGGGGATTGTATCCATCTGGGGTGGGGAGTCATGGGGCTGGCGGCACATTGGGATTTTTTAGTGACAGAGGCACAGAGAGCACAGGGAAAAAAAGAAGAAAGTAACGGGTTTGGTCTTTTGGTTTTTGTGCTTTCCTGGGGGTCGGTCTTCGTTTTGGGTTGAATTTTGAGGGGCGTTGTCTCAATTAGATGAGTTTGTTGAGACAATTTTTGGCGGATGGGAAGTTTTGGGAAGTTTTAGGAAATTCGATTCCCAAGCACCAAATTCAAAGCACCAAAAAACAAACAAATTCAAAATTCAAAATGGGGAAATGACCGAAACGAAAAATCGTGGCGGTGGAAATTCAATTCTGATTTGGGGTATTTGGTTTTCAAAGAGCGGCGCTTCGGGCGCGATGGGTGCGGTCGATGCGCTTACCTATATATCACTGGGGCGCTGCGCGTTTGGACACTGTGGCGGGAGGTTTTCTTTGGCAAGATGTGGCTGGCGGGGTGGGATTGAGGAAAAAAGATTTTTGGGGAGGGATTTTTGTTGGGCGGCGCGCTGCGCAGCGCGACATTGGGAATGAAATTGGGTGTGAATGAGATGGGGAGGAAAAGGCCGGGGTCGGATTCGAACCGACGAATCGCGGATTTGCAATCCGCTCCCTTAGACCGCTCGGGCACCCGGCCAGTGCGAGGGAGGACTGTATCGGCGTGTCGGAGGGGGATCAAGTATTGGGTGGAGGAATGGCCGCCAATATGTTTTACTGCCAAGGATCTACAGGATCGCCCATGACTAAACTCGATTACGGTCACAATGAGCATCAGCCGACAGATAGAATGACCAAGGTGGGAGCGGCGCTAGGCTGGATCGGAGTGGGTTGGGGATGCTTTGTTGGCTATCGAGCGATCTCCGTGCCACTCAAAGTAGCGCGGTTTAATCCGTCAGGGACTGTTGTGAATCTATCGGGGCCTTTGATTGGGATCTATTTCCTATCCCAGATTGGCATCGTCACCAACGCGGTCCTGGCGCTTTTGTGCGTGGCGTTGCAGCGAGGCCGCCTGCGATCATGGATTCTCGCCGCCGTCGGGATGGCGATTGCATTTACTATATCCCCTTTGGCCAATTACGTGCTACGTCGCGTTATTGCGAGGCACGGCCTTGTAGTTGGCGGCGAATGAAAACAAGGCGATAGGGGAATGAAACGGGGGGGAATGAAACGGAATGAAACGGGGACGCGGTTAGTTAATTACTAGCCGCGTCCCCGTTTCAAGCCTCCCGTTTCAAGCCTCCCGTTTCAAGCCCTCCCCGTTTCAAGCCCCCTATCGGATTGGCCGGTGGATCGCCCGGCGAACTGGTTTGAGCTGGTGAATCGGCCGCTGAACGAGAAGGAAATCGAGCGAGTGAAGACAAGCATTAAACGGGATCGGCCGTTGGGGACTGATCGATGGATCGAGCGGACGGTAAAGAAGCTGGGATTGGAACACACAATACGTCGAGAGGGCCGACCGAAGACAAGGGAAGAAAACTAGCTGCGTCCCCGTTTTGGACCCCGTTTTGGACCCTTGCGGATATTCAAAGGGCTGCCGCCTGGAACTAAACTTAAGTCCGGAGGATAGTTCGAATAATGGATCAGACCAAGAGGTGCTGAACAAAAGAATATATATACTGATACGTTGAATCGCGGATAGCCACTTTTGAGACTAAACCCGTTCCCGTCCGACTGCTTTTTCGATTTCGGAGAAGGCGACGAC
>DATAPK010000046.1:0-4390 GCA_036265245.1 Tepidisphaeraceae bacterium
GGCGGCAGCGGAAATGATGCACTCTACGGCAATGCCGGAACGAACATTCTTTCTGGGCAAGCGGGCAACGACCTTCTCACGGGTAACATGAACGATGTCCTCAATGGCGGACCGGGTAATGATGTTGTTGTCACATCGTAATATTTTTTTGGAAAATGAATTAGAGTTTCAACGAGCGGCGACCGTCAAGGAGCCGATACCGGCGCCTTTGTCTGCCGAAACAGCGTCCCCGCTCAAGTCATCGCCGGCTTCAAATGGATTCGCGCCGGGATTCTCATCATACGCCAGCCGCCAATCGAGGAATCGTTGTAACACGTTATCGAAATCGGCGGGCGAATTGATCGCTCGCATCTCGTCGCGGAGGATGCGGCAGGGGTTCATTTCCTTGGCGTACCAACTGACGCGCTTGCGGAATTCGCAAACCGCCGCACGCTCGCTGCGATGTTGGATGAGATTGTAGAAATGCCGGCGAATCAGTTCGCATTTCTGCTCGATTGAAGGCGGCGGGGGAATGGTGCCGGTGGTGAGATAACTCCAGGTGTCGCGGAAAATCCAGGGGCGCGATAAAGCGGCGCGGCCGATCATCACGCCGGCGCACTTGGTGTATTGCATCATCCGCTCGGCATCTTGTGGCGAGCGGACGTCGCCGTTGCCGATGACGGGAATTCGTTTTACGGCGGCGACGACTTCGGCGATGCCGTCGAGACGCGCTTCGCCGGAAAAGCGCATTGCGGTGGTTCGGCCATGAATCGTCACCATCGCGATGCCGGCATTTTCAAGTCTCGCGGCGAGTTTTGGCGCGACGATGCAGGTGTCATCCCAGCCCAACCGCATCTTTGCGGTAAGCGGCGTGTGTTTGAGCACGCGTACGATTTTCTCCACCATGCCCATCGTTTTGTCGGGATCGCAAAGAAGCTTGCTGCCGCCGTCGCGCTTGGTGATTTTGTCGACGGGGCAGCCCATGTTGATGTCGATGACGTGGGCGCCGCGATCCTCGGCCCAGCGCGCGGCGTCGCAGAGTTTCTCCACATCGCCGCCATAAAGCTGCATCGCGATGGGCCAGTCTTCCGGACAAGTGGCGGCGAGTTCCATCGATTTACGATTTTCGCGCAGCACCCCTTCGGGACAGAGCAGATCGGTGCAGGCAAGTCCTAATCCGCCGCAGGAACGCGCGATCAATCGGAATGACAGATCGCAATACCCCGCGATGGGCGCGAGGAGAAGGTTCGTCGAAAGCTGGACGTTGTCGATTTTGATTGGCGCGATGTTCATGAAAGTTTAGCGACGCCGTTTACGACGTGTGTGGGATTGTCGTAAGGATAAACACTCGCCGCAAGCGGCGTCGCTAAACAAATCCGGGGGATCTCAAAGCGCGTTTCGGTTATTCCAGCGTTTGATCGACGATTGCGAGGGAGCCAGGATTCTCGACGTAGTTGACCGCGCTTAATCCCAGCATCTTTTTGAGTTGATCCGCGGCCACATTCTTGATCGGCCCCGGTGATTCTGCCTTGCCCGGCTCGGGTTGCGGGAAAGCGGTGGATCGGGCGGTGTGGAAGATCACATTGCCTTCAACCTTTTGCAGGATTTGATGGATGTGGCCATTCAGCACCGTGACCGATCCGAAGCGTTTCAGGTATTGCATTGCAACCGCGCTGTCTTCGGTGCCCCATCCCCATTTTTCGTAAACCGTCCAGAGCGGCACGTGCGCGAAAACGACAATCGGCGTGCTGGAACTCTTTGCAGCCAGGTCGTCTTTGAGCCAGGCGAGTTGATCGGGGCCGATCTGACCCAGGCCGCCGGCCTTGAGATTCATTACATTGACTAGGCCGATGAAATGCACGCCTTTGTGGTCGAAGCTATACCAGCCGTTGCCGAGCGTATTTTTGCCGTAACGTTCGAGATAAGATTTTCCGTCATCACTGAAGACGTCATGCTCGCCGGGCACGAAGAATTGTTCGCCGGCTTTGCAGACCTTGAGTGATTGCGCCAGCGTGTCGAATTCCGCGGGCTTGGAGAGATGGCTTAGATCGCCGGTGTGCAACAGCAATTCCGGAGCCTTGGGGAGCTGATTAATTCGCGCGATTGTTTGTTGAAGCGTGCCGACGACATCCTTGTTCGGCTCCTTTGAGAAGCCGATGTGACTGTCGCTGATTTGCACAAATGTAAAATCGGCGCTGGCAAGGTCGGTGTCTTTTCCAAAGACGGTTGAGCGTAAAATACCGCCTTGCATGGCCCAGACCAGGCCGGTGCCGACCCAGGCCATGCACTGAAGAAAGCCGCGGCGGTCGATCCCGTCTTCGTTTGACTGATTGTTTTCGATTTCGTTCATGACAGTGCTCCTTTTTGAAATTATTTGACGATGATTTGACCGGTCATGTGCGGATGAACGGCGCAGAAATAGGGAAAGGTGCCGGCTTTATCGAATGTGAACGAATATTTCTCATCCGTATCCAGTGCCTTTGAATTAAAGAGTTTCGTGGTGCTGGTGGCGGTATGCGGGATGTCATCGTGATTGATCCACGTGACTTTTGTTCCCGGCGCGATGGTGACGGTGGCGGGCGAGAAGGTGAAATTGTCGATTTTAATTTCAACTTCTGCCGGCGCGGTTGTCGGGACATCGGCCGCCAAAATGTTTAGACTTGTGCATGCGAATGCGACAAGTGAAACAGTCCATAGTGAAGAGCGAAGATACGATTGAAACGTTCGATACATAGCAGACTCCTTTTGTGTGGCGTTCCAGACAGCGGAGAAGGAAATAAATTCCAATGGAATAAAGAACGCCGAAGGTCGTCTGGAACCGGCCGTGGATACGGAATTGAGAGAGGCATGGAGCCCCAGGAATCGACAAAAGCAGCATTATTTGAGCGGATTGTCACGCCGCACGTGGAGGCGGCGTGGAATCTGACGCGATGGCTCGTGCGCGATCCGCACGATGCAGAGGACATCATTCAGGAGGCTTACCTGCGGGCGTTTCGATCCATCGACGACTATCGCGGCGGCGATGCCAAAAGCTGGTTTCTCACCGTCGTGCGGAATCTCTGCCACACGTTTCATCGCAAGACTCGCGCCAAGCAAATGACGATCGCATTGGACGAACAAATCGACGTGGTTCAGGAAAACGCGGTGATGCCGCTGGAGAAAATCGAACAAGCCTCAGATACGCAGCAGCTTAAATTGGCGATGGAAAGACTGCCGGCCGAATATCGCGAAGCGCTGATTCTGCGAGAGTTTGAGGGACTCAGTTACAAGCAGATTGCCGACGTGAGTGGCGTGCCGATGGGGACGGTCATGTCTCGCCTGGCACGCGGGCGGGAGAAATTGGTCGCGCTCATGGCCACAACCGTTGCCGACGAGGGGGGCACGCGATGAGTTGTGAACTGATGAAAGATCTCGTCCATGCCTACCTCGACGGCGAGCTGTCACTCACCGAGCAGCTGAATTTCGAGCAGCACCTTTCCACCTGCCCGCAATGCGAGCAGGCTTATCAAAGCTTTTCGCGTTTGCGTGAGGGTCTGCGCCAGCCTGATCTCCGATATGAACTGCCGCCGCAGTTGCGTGAGAAGCTTCGTGGTGTCACCCAATCAAGTCAAAAACGCATGATGCCGTTTGTTTTTGGGCGGGTGCTCGCGATGGCGGCGACATTTGCAATTCTGCTGGTGGGCGGATCGCTGCTCTGGTCCACTCATGTAAATCAGCGTTCGCTGGCGCAGGATTTGGTCGATGCCCACGTTCGCTCGATGCTGGCCAATCATTTGATGGATGTCGCTTCGACGGATCAGCATACGGTAAAGCCTTGGTTTGATGGGAAGCTGGATTTTGCGCCGCCGGTGGTTGATTTGGCGGCGAAAGAGTTTCCGTTGATTGGCGGGCGGCTGGATTATCTTCGCAATCACCCGGCGGCGGCGATGATCTACCAGCATCGCAAGCACATCATCAATGTTTTCGTCTGGCCCGAGAACGGGACGGATGAAGCGATCCGCGAAACTACCCTGAATGGATATCAGCTCATCGAATGGCGGCACAACAACATGCGCGAGGCCGCCGTTTCGGATCTGAATCTCGAAGAACTGAAACAGTTCGTCGGATTGCTTCATTAAGATTCGTCCAAAGTAGTATTTCCATCTGTAGCCGCGACGCCTGCGTCGCCCGGTTTCAGTAGATCGAATACAGAGGCGACGCAGGGTTACCTCCTATGAGTACATGGGATCCCGCGGTTACAGCTTCAGATAAGATTATTTCGTCTTCTCCACATCCACGCCGAAGACATAGCTCGGGCCGAACATATTGGAGGTGAAGATCACCATCTTATGATCCGGGCTGAAGCGGACGTTGGGTTCGAGCTTGTAATTGTGATTGGACATATTGACCAGATGTTCGGAATGAAACACGC
>DATAPK010000047.1:0-2682 GCA_036265245.1 Tepidisphaeraceae bacterium
TCCTGGACGGGGACTTTGGTGTTGCTGTTGTCGATGAGAACGTTTTGAGCGATGCCGGTGAAGTTGCTGTAGACGTAATCGTACGCCATGCCGAGATCATCGTTGTCTTTGAAGATTGCGTTGACGCACCCCTGTCCGCGCCAGATGGCGCCGCCGTCGGTCATGGTGACGTGTTCGACATCGACGCTGCCGCCGGTGTTGGTGCCAGTGAGGATGCCCTTGTTTCCGCCGACGGTTTTGATGTTGTGGATGTAGAGCTTGTAGTTGGAATAGAGGGTTGGGTAATTCGTCGGCGCGAGCTTGAGGGTGGGCTGCATGTTTGGATTGGCCGGCTCGATCGTCACGTCGCCGCCGAAACCATGGTGCGCGACTGAATAAGGCGTGGCGGAATAATCGAGAATGATATCGAGCTTTGCGTGGCTGCTGTTGGCGGGCCATTTGACAGCATCCAACGACTTGATGGCCTGCGTGGGGCCGACATGCACCACGGTTGTTGCGGGCGCAGCGGTGAAGAGGCATCGCGCCTCCAGGCCATCCATGATTGCAGTCGACCGCTGAGCGCGAGGAGAAGAGGCGCTGCGCGAATTGGGGGCGTGCGAGTCAAAAAAACGAGGGATCAGCCGGCGAAGAATCTGCGCGGTCATGATGGATGGCCTTTCAAAAAACAACACGTCGAACAACGACACCCACTGATTGTTTGGAATCAGTTTTTGAACGTCTTTGACAGGCCGGACTCTACGCGCGATGTCAACGCATGAAAACCGATTTTGGGCGACTTTCTGAGTTTTATTTTTGGTGTGAAATCGATCGCTTTCATCTGAGAACGATCATATCATGCCGAAATAACGCGAATAATCGTCGTTGATACGGCTTTCGATGAAACGAGGATTAAGCTGCGGGTGGGGAAATACAGATTTACCGCAGAGGCGCAGAGAACGCGGAGGAATAAAGACAACTTGAGCCACAGGTGGAGCACAGATGAAATCTAGATTGAATTTGATTCTTATCTTTGAAAATCTGTGGCAATATCTCTTCTCTGCGTCCTCTGCGCCTCCGCGGTGAATATTCCATTTCGCAAAGCCAGGATGTACCGTTGGCATCCATCCTCACCGCCATTAAACTCATTCCCGCATTTTTGATCTGTGTTTATCCGTGGTTCAAATTCTTAAAGGGAAATGAAGATGCCTCAATCCATCAATGTCTGTCTTGTCGGCCAGAAATTCATGGGCCGGACGCATAGCAATGCGTTTCTTAAAGTGGGGAAATTTTTCGATGTGCCGATTCTGCCGGTCATGCACACGATTTGCGGGCGGAATCAGGCGGAGTTGGATGAATTCAAAACGCGATGGGGATGGAAGAACGCGACGACGGATTGGGAAGCGGGTGTGACGAATCCGGATATTGGTTTGGTGGATGTGGGCACGCCGAATCATTTGCATAAGGAGATGACGATCGCGGCGTTGGAGGCGGGGAAGCATGTTGCTTGTGAGAAGCCGCTGGCGGGGACGTTGAGCGATGCGCGGGAGATGCTCGCGGCCGCGAAGAAAGCGAAGAAGTGCAAGACGTTTGTGTGGTACAACTATCGCCGCGTGCCGGCGGTGGCGCTGGCGTACCAGCTTGCCCGCGCGGGGAAGCTTGGGCGGATTTATCATGTTCGGGCGTTTTATCTGCAGGACTGGGCGGGGCCTAATGTGCCGTTGCTTTGGCGGTTTCAGAAAAAGCTTGCGGGGTCGGGGGCGCACGGCGATTTGAGTGCTCACATCATTGATATGGCGCGCTTCATCACCGGCGATGAGATCACGGAAATCATTGGCTCGGTGGCGGAGACGTTTATCAAGGAACGCGCGATTGTTGAATCGGGCTCGCGCGGGGGAATCGCGGGCGGGACGGCTGGCGGCGGGAAGAAAGGCAAATCGGATGTCGACGATGCGGTGCTGTTTCTCGCACGATTTAAGCAGGGAGCGGTGGCGAGTTTTGAAGCGACTCGCCTGGCGACCGGCAATCAAAATAAGAACGGCCTGGAGATCAACGGCGAAAAGGGATCGATCCGTTTCAACTTCGAGGACATGAATTATCTCGATTTTTACGACACGACGGTCGAGCGAAAGGTGCAAGGCTGGACGAAGATCATGGTAACGCACGGCGGCGACCACCCTTACGCTGGTAACTGGTGGCCTGATGCTCATATCCTTGGCTATGAACACGGCTTCATCAATCAGACGGCGGATATGCTCAATATTCTAGCCGGCAAATCGCCGGTGGTGCCGATGCCGGATTTTGAGGATGCGTATAAGACGCAGCAGGTGCTGGAGGCGGCGATGATTTCGGCGAATGAGCGGAGGGCGGTGAAGATGGGGGAGGTGAAATAGCTGGCGATTTGGTCATCAGTGAGATTAGAATGGAAGCACTATGACCAAGGTCACCATCGTGTCGATGCGATGGCCAAAGAGTTATTGTCTAGTACGAAAGGCATAACCTCATGATCGAGACGACTCTCATTTCGTTCAATGCGATTCTTGTTCATTTGGGCGCAAAGGACTGCCCTGTGCGTTTTCATGCGAATGGGAGCAGAATGGTCACTCTTCCAGTCCAGCCTTGGTCCCGACTAATGTCATTGCCAGGAATCGAAGCCGACCGGACCCATTTTGTGATGATGCATCGGTTTCTGCTATTAGCCCAGGA
>DATAPK010000048.1:0-3940 GCA_036265245.1 Tepidisphaeraceae bacterium
ACAAAAACCCTTCCCCATGTCTCCCGAGATGGGGAATTCTCCGGGAACAACCTTTGCACTGAACCAAGCCGCACGATGACTCAGCTTGCAAGGCCAGTTATGAGCTTAACCGTTGCTGACAATCCTCCTTCGCAACATGAAGGCAAAGACACTTTGTCGCTACCCGCTCCAAAACGGCACAAATGGCGGCGAAGGTTTTTTTATCTCTTTCTTTTTCTTATTTGCGTCACCGTCGTCGCTCGCCTGTTTATGCCGCAGGTGATTCGCTGGTATGTGATTCGGGTCATCGATCAAAGTACGATTTATGAGGGGAGGATTGGTGCGATCGATGTGCATCTGTGGAAAGGGGCGTACACGATTCATGATGTTCGGCTGATTAAGCGGAACGGAAATGTTCCCGTGCCGCTGTTTACCGCGAAGGAAATATTGTTGGCGATGGAATGGAAGAATCTGCTGCATCGCAAAATGGTGGGGCGGGTGGTGATCGAAAGCCCGGAACTGAATTTTGTGGATGCGCCCGATCCGACGGAGGCGCAGAGCGGGGTTGGGCCTTGGTTGGGGATGATTCGCGATCTGTTTCCGTTTCGGATCAACAGCACGGAGATTCACGATGCGACGATTCATTTTCGGGCGTATCAGGTAAGCCCGCCGGTGGATGTGTATCTGCGGGAGATCGACGGGAAGGTGGATAATCTGACGAACATTTATGACGACGTCACGCCGCTGTATGCGAGGGTGGATGCCACGGGGAAGGCGATGGGGCAGGCGGATTTTCAGTTCAAGATGAAGCTCGATCCGTTTTCATATCGGCCTAGCTTTCAGATGGTGGTGCGATTGCTGGGGCTCGATGTCACCAAGATTAATAAGCTGGCGCGGACGTACGGCACGTTCGATTTTGAGCATGGGTGGCTTGATTTGGTGGTGCAGGCAGATGCGAAAGAGGGGATGTTGACGGGATATGTGAAGCCGCTTTTTCGGAATCTGGAAATTTTTGGCCCTGCGGATTTGAAGGAAGACAATATGGTGGAGTTGTTTTGGGAGGCGTTGTTGGGAACGACGACGAATGTTTTGAAGAACGGGCCTCGTGATCAGTTTGGGACGATGATTCCGTTTACCGGAGAGCTCGAGGGGCCCGAGCCGGATTTGATGGTGAGTGCGGGGAATATTTTACGGAATGCGTTTGTGCGGGCGTATTTGCCCAGGCTGGAAGGGGTTGTGGATGAACGAGGCGGCCTGCACTTTGATAAAGGATCGATCCTCGAACCGGCATCGGTAGGGGATGCAAAATGAATATGAAAATCTATCGCAATATCGTTTGTGTCGTGGGTGTTTTGGCGGCGGTGGTGATGCTGGGCGGATGTTCGAGTGGCCAGCAGCAGCATGACCGTGGATTTTTTACTTCGGGCAGTCGCGAGGCGGATCAACGAGCGGACCAGCGGATGGCGAATGTTGAGCAGCTTCGCGACAGCGGCAAGCCGGAGCCGGCGAAGGATGTGCAGAAATCGTTATACGACCGATTGGGCGGCGAAAAGGGAATCGCGGCGATCGTGGATGATTTTGTGACGCGGGCGCTGGCTGATCCAAGAGTGAATTTTGAACGCAAGGGCGTAACACGCGGGGGCATGAATATTCATCGCGGGCAATCGATGGAATGGAAGGCGAGCGATGCGAATGTCGAGCAGTTGAAAAAGCATCTGGCGCAGTTTCTGGCGCTATCGACGGGCGGGCCTAGTTTTTATGACGGGAAGCAAATGCAGGATGCGCATGCGGGCATGCACATCAGCAACCCGGAGTTCGACGCGGCCGTGGGGGATTTGAAGGCGACGCTCGATAAGGTCGGCGTTGGGGATAAAGAGCAGCGCGAGTTGCTTTCGATTATCGAAAGCACGCGAACGCAGATTGTGGAGGAAAGATAGGGAGGAATTTTGGATCGGAGATTTTGGATTGAATTCGCGGCGAATCTCTAATTTGAAATCCAAAATCCGCAATCCAAAATGAAATCAGTCTTCGAAATGTTCGAGGACGGGGATGCTGACGCCGCGGGGGGTGGGCGGCGCAACGGGGCCGGCGGGGGGAATCACATCTTCCAGTTCCATCACCATCGCGATTTCGTCGCAGGCGTCGTTTTTGGGGCAGCGGACGCAGTCGCTCCAGACTTTCAGCGGGAGGGAATCTTTGGGGACGACTTTGAAGCCTAGCTTTTCGAAGAAACGCTGCTCGTAGGTGAGGGACATGAGCTTGCGGATTTGCATTCGGCGGGCTTCGTCGATGCACCATTGGACGAGCTTGGAGCCGATGCCTTTGCCGCGATGGCGGTCATCGACGGCGAGGGAGCGGACTTCAGAGAGGTCGGCCCAGAGGATGGCCAGCGCGGTCACGCCAACGATCTGGCCGGCATCTTCGTAAACGGCGAAGTCGCGAATGGTTTCGTAGAGCTGGGCGTACCCCTTAAAGAGCATCTTCCCCAACTCGGCGTGCGAGGTGATGATCTCCTGCATTCGCGGGACATCGTGGATAGTGGCGCGGCGGATCATTTCTGTGGGGATTGTAGCACAGGTGGAGGGAGGAAATGAAATGCAACCGCGGAGATGCAGAGGCGCGGAGGAAGACGCGGAGAAAACTATAAGTTTGCTTTATCAAAATAGGATTTTTCTTCTCTGCGTCTGTCTCCGCGTTTCCGCGCCTCCGCGGTTGCGTTTTGTCCTGTGGGGCTAGGTGGATTGGAAAATGACTTCGATTTCGACGGAGGCGTCGCGGGGGAGGGTGTTGACGCCGACGGCGGCGCGGACATGTTGGCCGGGGGTGCCGAAGAGTTCCTTCAGCAACTCGCTGGCGGCGTCGGCGATTTTGGGTTGGTCGGTGAAGGTGGCGTCGCTGTTGATGAAAGCGCCGACGCGGACGACGCCGGCGAGGGAGTCGATTCCGCCAGGCAGGGATTGGCAGGCGGCGAGGGCGTTGATGATGCACTGCTTCGCGGCAGCGCGAGCGTCGTCGATGGAGCAGCGGGAAGGGACTTGGCCCGTCGCTAAAAGTTTGCCGTCTTTCATAGGGAGTTGGCCGGCGACGAAGATGAGGTTGCCGACGCGCTTGGCGGGGACGTAGGCGCCGAAGGGGCCGGAGATGGGAGGGAGGGTGATCGAAAGAGTTGTTAGTTTTTGGGAGAGGGTCATGGGGGGATTATAGCCGAGGGGAAGCGCTAGGCCGCAAGCGGGGGCGAATGATCAATGACCAAACCAGAATGACCAATCAATGACCAAATCCCAAGTTCCAATTGGTCATTGGGGCTTGGTCATTCATTGGTCATTGGGATTTGGTCATTGGGATTTTCCTGAGGTGGTTGTTCTTCGGGGGATTCATCCGCCAGATGCAGCGATGCGTGGGCGTACGTTCGTTTGTGCTCTTCGGGGGCTTCGATGATTTCTACTTCGCCGAGGGCTTCGGCTTGTTGGACGAGGATTTTTTTCTCGCGGATGAGTTCCAGGAGGGCGAGGAAGACGCCGATCATTTCGCTGCGGCTGTGGCGGCCGGCGATGAGTTGGCGGAGGCTGAGGCGGCCCTCGCGGGCGAGGCGGTCCTCGATGTCGGCGGCGTGGAGGTCGATCGGGGTGTCGTCGTAGGTGACCTCGTGGAAGCGCGGCCGGCGGACGCCGACCTCGGACATCAGCTTGCTGAACGCCGACAGCAGGTCCCACACCTGCACCTCGTCCAGGTCCACCGGCGGCGGCTCGTCGGGATCGGCGTCCGGGCGGGCGGGGAAGCGCGGGAAGCGGCTCTCGTGCTCCTGGTGCCGGCGGTCGAGGACCGTCGCGGTGTCCTTGAAGCGCTTGTATTCGAGCAACTGCTGGATCAGCTCATACCGCGGGTCGGCCAGGTCCTGGGCGGCGGAGGATTGGCCGTCCTTCGTCGCCTGCTCGGGCGGCCGCGGCAACAGCATCGCCGA
>DATAPK010000049.1:0-12927 GCA_036265245.1 Tepidisphaeraceae bacterium
GCTGGAGAATGGGCGGCCGGGGTGTGTTTCGTTTATGGCGCACGCGAGATATCTGAAACAGCTTGAGACGACGGGGGCGTCGGCGGTGATTGCGGCGGGGAATATTGATCATTCGCGGGTGGCGGTGCTGAAGACGAAGGATCCGTATTATGCGTTTTGCCGGGCGATTGTGCTGTTGCGCGGGCATCGGAAGCACCCATTTGCGGGGGTGCATGCGGGGGCGAATGTCGATCCGACGGCGACGATTGGGAAGGGGACGGTGGTTTATCCCGGGGCTTATGTGGGGGCTGGGGTGAAGATCGGGGCGGATTGCATTATCTATCCGAATGTCGCGATTTATGAAGATTGCGTGATTGGGGATCGGGTGATTATCCAATCGAACACGACGATTGGCGTGGATGGGTTTGGGTTTGCGTTCAACGGCGGGGTGCATCATAAGATTCCGCAGATTGGGAATGTGGTGATTGAGAATGATGTGGAGGTGGGGGCGAACTGCACGGTCGCGCGGGCGGCGTTGTCGAGCACGATTATTGGGGCAGGGACGAAAATCGACAGCCAGGTGATGGTCGCGCACAACTGCAAGACTGGGAAAGGGTGCGTTATCGTGGCGCAGGCGGGGCTCGCGGGGAGCGTGACGCTGGGGGATTATGTGACGATTGCGGGGCAGGTGGGAGTGGCGGGGCATTTGAAGATCGGCGATCGTGTGACGGTGGCGGCGAAGACGGGGGTGATGTCGGATATTGAGGCGGGCGCGACGGTGATGGGCGTTCCGGCGATGCCGGCGAACGAGGCGAGAAGAGTTTATGCAGCGTTTCTTAAGCTGCCGGATTTGGTGCAGCGTGTGAGGGAGCTAGAGAAGGAGTTGGCGGAGTTGCAGGATAGCGGGGATACGCCGATTGCTTGATTGATTGTGGAATGTGGATTGTTGAGAGTTGTAGTGAGATGGGGCGTCAAATGTAGAGTTCAACATTCAACATTCAACATTCAACATTCAACATTCAACATTCAATAATCTACAATCTAATTACCAGTAGTTTTTCATGCCTATTGTCACTTTAACCAACCTCGACAAATCGTTCGGCGACCGGATTATTTTTCGCGAGCTGAATTTTCTCATCGATCGCGGCGAGCGCGTTGGGCTCATTGGGGATAATGGGACGGGGAAGACGACGCTGTTTAAGGTCATTACCAGGGAAGTGGAGCCGGAGCGGGGGGATGTGGCGATTGCCAAGACGATCAGGCTGGGGCATCTGACGCAGGATGCGGTGTTTGATCCGAAGAACACGGTAATGGATGAGGCGGAGCTGGCGTTTGCGGAGTTGCATGCGCTGTCGCACAAACTGCGCGATCTGGAACACGCGATGGCGGAGGAGCAGGGGGATGCGCTCGATAAGACGCTGGAGAAATATCAGGATGTGCAGCATGAGTTTGATTTGGCCGGCGGGTATGTGTGGCGGCACAAGTTGGAGGCGACGCTGCTGGGTGTGGGATTGCCGCAGAGCATGTGGGAGCAGAATGTCGAGACGCTTTCGGGTGGGCAGCGGTCGAAATTGAATCTGGCGAAGTTGTTGATTGCTCGGCCGGATTTGTTGTTGCTGGATGAGCCGACGAATCATTTGGATCTGGCGGCGATTGAGTGGCTGGAGAAATATCTGCTGGATTTTGATGGGGCGGTGCTGCTGATCAGTCACGATCGATTTTTGCTGGACCGGCTGGCGACGCGAATTGTGTGGCTGACCAAGCAGAAGCTGAATAATTATCCCGGGAATTATTCGGCGTTTTTGCAGCAGAAGGCTCTGGCGGAGCTTTCGCAGCAGCGGTCGTACGAGCAGCAGCAGGAAGATATTGAAAAGCAGAAGGAATTCGTCAGGCGATTTGGGGCGGGGCAGCGCGCGAAAGAGGCGAAGGGGCGCGGCAAGAGGTTGGAGCGCCTGCTGAAAAGCGATGCGATGATCGATGCGGTGACGAAGTCGAACAAGATCAGCCTTTCGATTGATGGGGATCGGCGGGCGGGGGATCGAGTGCTGGAGGTGCGGGAGTTGTCGAAGAGTTTTGAGATTTTGCCGAATGTAGCCGCGACGCCTGCGTCGCCTCTTTCGGCAAAAGGCGACGCAGGGTCACCTCCCGTGAGTACACGGGATCCCGCGCCTACAGCAGCGAAACGGAATGTGCTTTGGAAGGATGTGAAATTTGAGATTAAGCGCGGGGAGCGGGTGGGGATCATTGGGCCTAACGGGAGCGGGAAATCGACGCTGCTGCGAACGCTGATGGGGCAGAGTGATGCGGATTCGGGGACGATTCGGTGGGGGGCGAATCTGGGGATTGGGTATTACGATCAGCGGCTGGATGATTTTGATCCGGAGCGAAGCATTATCGAAGAAGTGGCGGACGGACGGGTGGTGAAGGATCAGGTGCTTCGCGACACGCTGGCGACGATGCTGTTTCGCGGGGATGACATTTATAAAGCGATGGGGTTGCTGAGCGGCGGCGAGCGGGCGCGGGTGGCGCTGGCGGAGTTGTTGCTGGATAAGCCGAACGTGCTGCTGCTGGATGAGCCGACGAATCATCTGGATATTAACTCGCGCGAGGCGTTGGAGAACGCGCTGGCGGGGTATGGCGGGACGATTTTGTGTGTGTCACACGATCGATATTTTCTGGATAAGACGGTGAGAAGGCTGCTGATTTTGGAGCCGCCGGTGGTGCATGATTTTGATGGGGGATATATCGCGTATTTGGATAAGGTTCGAGGGATGGGGAGTTTTGGGGCGGCGCAGGCGGTGAAGGCGCCGGTGAAACAAGTGGCGAAGGGGGGAGGGGATCGATCCGCGAAGCCGCAAGCGGCCAAGGCGGCGAAGCGGGCGGGGAATCCGTTTAATCGGAAATTTGGGAAGGTGAAGACGGAGGAGTTGGAGCGGGAAATCAGCCAGACGGAGCGGAAGATCGTGGAGATGCAGAGTTTGTTTGGCAATCCGGATGCGTTTCGCGATCCGGTGAAGGGGAAGCAGCTTCATGATGAGTATGATTCGCTGACGAAGAAGCTGGCGGAGATGGAGGAGGAGTATTTTGCGAGGGAAGGGCAGTGAGGAAAAGAGGGCGGGGCATTTCGAAGAGCGTGAGCCCTAATCAGATTGGGTCTTGAGCGACGATGTTGTCTGAGCCTGTTCCACCGTCGAGTTTGTCATCGAGGCCGGCGGCGATGAGGACGTCGTGTCCGGCTCCGCCGTGGACATTGTCAACACCATAGTGATCGACCAGCCGATCGTTACCATCGCCGCCGTTTACGGTATCGTCGCCGGCGTAGCTCAGAATGGTGTCGTTTCCGGCGTCGCCAAATAGCGCATCGTTGCCGACAGTTTCGGAGATTGAATCGTTGCCTTCGTTGCCATGGATGGTGTCGTCGCCCTGGCTGGCGGAGAGTGTGTCGTCGCCGGCGCCGCCGTTCACGATAAACGGCCCAACGGTGGGCGCGTATTCGACCTGCGTATGGGGCGGTGGCGGGAAGATCGCTGAGGCAGCGGCGACCAGATCGTTGCCTTTTCCGGCATCGATCGTGCCGTGACCGAAGACGGCAAATTTGTCATTGCCGGCCCCGCCGCTCATGAAGTTCTCTCCCGCGCCGCTGCTGAGGGTGTCGTTTCCCGCGCCGCCCATCAGCGTGCAGGCAGGCGCTTCGGCTTCAATCAGATCATCTCCGGCGCCGCCGTCGATGATCACGCGACGGATTTTGCTGGTTTGGATCAACTGTGAAATGCCATTATCGATCACGCGCGTGACCGGCGCATTGTTGCGGGCTCCGGCTCCGTTAGCGGTGAGCGTGTCATTGCCTGGAGTGCCAATCAATGTGAGTGTTCCGTTCTGGAATGAGACGGAGAAAAGCGATCGACTTTCGAGTTGTTCGAGCATTATGCCCCTCATTACGTGTTACGTTGGGTGAATCATTCCTCACAATAAAGACCCCGCCTGACCAAAGAGTTTTCGATCAAATTCTCTCGTGTGAATAGAGGAAGACTGATGACTATGTGGACGTCACTCTAATTTTGATCCTGCCCGGGGTCAAAACAACTTCAATTTTGGTAGATCACTTCGTCCCATGAGGAACTGATCGACGCCGTGGGCGGCGCAGCGGCCTTCGGAGATGGCCCAGACGACGAGGGATTGGCCGCGGCGCATGTCGCCGGCGCTGAAGACGCCGGGGACACTTGTCTGGTAGTTTTCATCGACGATGACGTTGCCGCGGGGGTCGAGCTTGAGGCCTAGTTGTTGGATGGGGCCTTGGGTTTCGGGGCCCAGGAATCCGAGGGCGAGCAGGCAGAGGTCGCAGTCCAATTCGAATTCACTGCCGGGGATTTCCTTCATGCCCCATTTGCCGACGGCGTCTTTGGCCCATTCGAGCTTGATCGCGCCGAGTTTTTTGACGTTGCCCCCATTTCCACCACCGTCGTCGCCTTTGAAATATTTGGTGTTGATGGACCAGTCGCGATGCTGCTGGGTGCGGACTTCGCCTTCTTCGTGGGCGGAGGAGGTGCGGAGGATCATCGGCCAATAGGGCCAGGGGGCGATGTCGCCATTTTTGACGATGTCGGCGCTGCGGGCTTCGGGGGGTTTGGGGAGAAGCTCGAACTGGCGGACGGATTTGCAGCCTTGGCGAAGGGAGGTGCCGAGGCAGTCGGCGCCGGTGTCGCCGCCGCCGAGGATGATGACGTTTTTGCCAGTGGCGAGGATCTGGTTTTCGACGGTGTCGCCGAGGTTGACCTTGTTGGCCTGCGGGAGGAAATCCATCGCGGGATAGATGCCTTTGAGTTCGCGGCCGGGGACGGGGAGATCGCGCGGCTTGGTGGCGCCGCCGCAAAGGACGATGGCGTCGAAATCGCGGCGAAGGTCTTCGACCTTAATATTCTGCCCCACGTTGGCGTTGGTGACGAACTTGATTCCTTCGTCTTCCATGAGCTTGACGCGGCGGAGGACGATTTCTTTTTCGAGCTTGAAGTTGGGGATGCCGTACATGAGCAGGCCGCCGATGCGATCGGCGCGCTCAAAGACCGTGACGGTGTGGCCGGCGAGATTGAGCTGCGCGGCTGCGGCGAGGCCCGCGGGCCCAGAGCCGACAACAGCGACTTTTTTGCCGGTGCGTTTTTCGGGCGGCTGCGGTTTGATCCAGCCGTTGCTCCAGGCGTGGTCGATGATGTTTTGCTCGATCAGCTTGATGGTGACGGGCTTTTCATTGATGCCAAGGACGCAGGCTTCCTCGCAGGGGGCGGGGCAGATTCGGCCGGTGAATTCGGGGAAATTGTTGGTCTTGAAGAGCATCTCCAACGCATCTTGCCAGCGATTTTTGTAAACGAGATCGTTCCACTCGGGGATGATGTTGCCGAGCGGGCAGCCGTTGTTGCAGAAGGGGATGCCGCAATCCATGCAGCGTGCGCCCTGGGCGCGGAGCTTGTCGTCACCGAAGTCGAGATAGATTTCGTTCCAGTCCAAGACGCGCAGCTCGATCGGGCGGCGCTTGGGCATCTCGCGGGGGATTTCTTTGAAACCGGTTGGCTTACCCATTTGTCTTCCTACAGATTATTCACCACGGAGAACACAGAGATCACAGAGAAGAAATTCAAAAACATTTTCTCCGCGTTCTATGCGGTGAATCATTTTTCTAAACGTTCGCTGCCTGCCGTTCTGATAGTTGTTTTGCCCGAGCTTCCATTTCGACTGCGTGTTCCAAGACGCGGCGGTAGTCTGTGGGCATCACTTTGACGAACCAGCGGAGTTCTTTTTCCCAGTCGTCGAGGATGGCCTTGGCTTTGGTGCTGCCGGTGTATTTGTAGTGGTTTTCGAGCAATCGCTTGATGGTTTCTTTGTCTTCGGGTTTGTCGGGTTGCTCGAGCTCGACCATTTCTAGGTTGCAGAGCTTTTGGAACATGCCGTTGTCGTCGTAGACGTAAGCGATTCCGCCGGACATTCCGGCTGCGAAGTTGCGGCCGGTGGGGCCGATGACGACGACTCGGCCGCCGGTCATGTATTCGCAGCCATGGTCGCCGACGCCTTCAACGACGGCGCTCGCGCCGGAGTTGCGGACGCAGAAGCGTTCGCCGACGACGCCGCGGAGATAAATCTCGCCGGCGATCGCGCCGTAGCAGATGACGTTGCCGGCGATGATGTTTTCTTCGGGTTTGAAGCTGGCGCTCTTAGGTGGATAGACGATGATCTTGCCGCCGGAGAGGCCTTTGCCGCAGTAGTCGTTGGCGTCGCCTTCCAGTTCCATGGTGATGCCTTTGGCGAGGAAGCATCCGAAGCTTTGGCCGGCGTGGCCGGTGAATTTGAAGTGGATGGTGTCATCGGGGAGGCCGGTGTGGCCGTATTTTTTGGCGACTAAACCGGAGAGGGTTGTGCCGGCGGTGCGGTCGACGTTGCGGATTTCGAGGTCGGCGCGAACTTTTTCCCCGCCTGCTAAAGCAGGCTCGCCGAGTTTAATGAGGTGGCGGGCGTCGATGGAATCGGCCAGGCCGTGATCTTGTTTTTGGGTGTTGTGGCGCGTGTCGCCGGGGCGGAGATCGGGTTTATGCAATAGCACGGAGAGGTCGACGAAGCGGGCTTTGGGATGAGTGGAGACATCCTGGAATTCGAGAGAGTCGCTTTGGCCGACCATTTCCTGGACGGATTTGAAGCCGAGCTCGGCCATAATTTCGCGAAGCTCTTCGGCGACGAAGAACATGAAGTTGATCACATGCTCGGGTTTGCCGGCGAACTTTTTGCGGAGTTCGGGGTCTTGCGTGGCGATGCCGACGGGGCAGGTGTTGAGATGGCAGACGCGCATCATGATGCAGCCGGAGGCGATGAGCGGGGCGGTGCTGAAGCCGATTTCTTCGGCGCCGAGGAGGAAGGCGATTGCGACATCGCGACCGGTTTTGATCTGGCCGTCGGTTTGAAGGATGACGCGGCCGCGCAGGCCGTTCATGACGAGCACCTGCTGGGTTTCGGCGATGCCCATTTCCCAGGGGATGCCGGCATATTTGATTGAGGTCAGTGGAGAAGCGCCGGTGCCGCCGGAATCTCCGCTGACGAGAATGTGATCGGCCTTGGCCTTGGCGACGCCGGCGGCGACGGTGCCGACGCCGACTTCGCTGACCAGCTTCACGCTGACGCGTGATTGCGGGTTGACGGTTTTGAGATCGTGGATGAGCTGGGCGAGATCCTCGATCGAATAAATATCGTGGTGCGGCGGCGGGGAGATCAGGCCGACGTTGGGGGTGCTGTGTCGGATCTTGCCGATGTATTCGTCGACTTTGTGGCCGGGGAGTTGTCCGCCCTCGCCGGGCTTGGCACCCTGGGCCATCTTGATCTGCAATTCGTCGGCGTTGATGAGATATTCGGCGGTGACACCGAACCGGCCGGAGGCGACTTGCTTGATGGCGCTGCGGCGCAGGATGGGTTGGCCGTCGGCCCAGGTTTTATTATCGGGCCGGAACCTGCGCGGGTCTTCGCCACCTTCGCCGGTGTTGGATTTTCCGCCGATGTGGTTCATGGCGATGGCAAGATTTTCATGCGCTTCGGTGCTGATCGAGCCGAGCGACATCGCGCCGGTGACGAAGCGTTTGACGATATCTTTGGCGGGCTCGACCTGGTCGATGGGGATGGATGGCCGCTGGCCCTTTTTGAATTCGAGCAGGCCACGCAGGGTGCAGCGGTGGCGGGCTTCGTCGTTGAGAAGCTGTGTGAATTCCCTGAAGGTTTTGTAGGAATCGACGCGCACGGCGTGCTGGAGCTTGGCGACGGTGTCGGGGTTCCACATGTGATATTCGCCGTCGCGTCGCCACTGATATTGGCCGCCGTTGTCGAGGACTTCGCCTTCGACTTCGATGGGCGGGAAGCCGCGGCGATGGCGCTCGAGGCCTTCGGCGGCGATGGTTTCCAGGCCGACGCCTTTGATTCGGCTGGCGGTGTTGGTGAAATATTTATTGATGACGTCTTCGCTCAGGCCGATGGCTTCGAAGATTTGCGCGCCGCGATAGCTTTGCACGGTGCTAATGCCCATCTTGGAGGCGACTTTGAGGATCGCCTTGTTGGCGGCCTTGATGTAGTTCTTCTTGGCCTGCTCGTAGGTGAGTCCTTCGGGGAGCAGTTTATCTTCGTGCAGATCGTGGATGGTTTCGAAGGCGAGATACGGGTTGACCGCGCCGGCGCCGTAGCCGATGAGCAGGCAGAAGTGGTGGGCTTCGCGAGCTTCGCCGGTTTCGATGACGAGGCCGGCCAAGGTGCGCGTGCCTTCGTGGATCAGATGATGATGGACAGCGGCGGTGGCGAGAAGCGCGGGGATGGGGGCGTGATCCCGATCGACGCCGCGATCGGAGAGAATCACGAGGGTTGCGCCGTCGTTGACAGCCTTGGTGGCGGCGGCGCAGAGTTCTTCGATGGCCTTGCCTAAGCCATCAACACCATCGGAGATATTGAACAGCATGGGGATGGTGACAGCGCGCATATCGCCGCTGGAAATCTGGCGGAGCTTTTCAAGATCGGCGTTGCTGAGGATCGGCTGCTTGAGCTTGATCAGGCGAGCGTGCTTGGGCGTTTCTTCGAGAAGATTTCCTTCGCGGCCGAGATAGGTGTAGAGCGAAGTCACCAGCTCTTCGCGAATTGCGTCGAGCGGGGGATTGGTGACTTGGGCGAAAAGCTGCTTGAAATAATTGTAGAGCAACACCGGCTTGCCGCTGAGGCAGGCGAGGGGGGTGTCGGTGCCCATGGAGCCGAGGGCTTCCTGGCCGGTGGAGGCCATCGGGGTCATCAAGAGCTTGAGGTCTTCGTTGGTGTAGCCGAAGGCGTGCTGGCGCACCATCAAAGAGGCGTGCGTGGGATGCTCGATGTTTTTTGGTTCGGGCAGCGAATCGAGATCGATGAGATTTTCGTCGAGCCAGCGTTTCCAGGGGCGCTTGTCGACGAGCTCGCGCTTGATCTCGTTGTCATCAACGATTCGGCCTTTCTTCATGTCGATGAGGAAGATCTTGCCGGGCTGGAGGCGCCATTTTTTGGCGACGTCTTCGGGTTTGACCACGGTTGCGCCGACTTCGGAGGCCATGATGACCAGATCATCCTTGGTGACGTAGTAGCGCGAAGGGCGCAGGCCGTTGCGATCAAGGACGGCGCCGATCATCTCGCCGTTGGTGAAGGCGATGGATGCTGGGCCATCCCAGGGTTCCATGAGGCAGGCGTGATATTCGTAGAAAGCGCGCAGCTCGGGGTCCATCAGTGTGTTGTTCTGCCAGGCCTCGGGGATGAGCATCAGCACTGCGTGCGGGAGGCTTCGGCCGTTGACGGTGAGGAATTGCAGCGCGTTGTCGAGGGTGGCGGAGTCGGAGCCGGATTCGGTGATGATGGGATACATCTTGGCGAGCTCATCGCCGAAGATTTCGGATTGGAGCGATCCGGAGCGGGCGCGCATCCAGTTGCGATTGCCGCGCAGGGTGTTGATTTCGCCGTTGTGGGCGAGATAGCGATAAGGATGCGCGAGCCGCCAGCTTGGGAAGGTGTTGGTGCTGAAGCGGCTATGGACGACGGCGAAGTTGGATTGGAAATCCGGGTCGGCGAGGTCGGGATAATATCGCCGCAACTGGTTGGCGGTGAGCATCCCTTTGTAGACGACGCGGTTGGTGCTGATGCCGGAGATGTAGAACACCTCTTTGGCGGCTTCGGAGAGATTGCCGAACTCGACTTCGTTTTCGGTTCGTTGGCGGACGAGATACATGCGGCGATTGAAATCGCGGCGGTTATAGAAGGTGTCGCCCATGCCGATGAAGCACTGGCGGATGCGCGGCTCCATGGTTTTGGGGGTTGGGCCGACGAATTTATCGTTGGTGGGGACGTCGCGCCAGCCCAGGACGGTCATGCCGTAGCTTTTGATGACGCTTTCGAGGACGCGCTCGGATTCCTGCCTGGCGACTAAGTCTTTTGGCAGAAAGCACATAGCGACGCCATACTCACCGGCTTTGGGGAGTTTGAAGCCCCATTTGGCGGCTTCCTTGCGGAAGAATTTGTCGGGAAGGGAGGCCATGATGCCGGCACCGTCGCCGGAGTTTTCTTCGCAGCCGCAGGCGCCGCGATGGTTCATGTTTTCGAGCATTTCCAGGCCCATATCGATGATTCGGTGGCTGGCTTTGCCCTTCATGTGGACGACCATGCCCACGCCGCAGGCATCGTGCTCGTAGCGGGGGTCATAGAGGCCAACGGGGGCGGGCAACCCGGATCGGTCGGGACGGAAGTTCTGGACGAATTGTGGAGGCTCTGCGCTCATACAAGTTCCTAAAAACTGGGCACGGAAGTATAGGTTTTCCGGGGCTGGGGGCAACGAAAATCTCAACCCGCCACAGGCGAGATTGGTCGATAAAGCCCCATTGCCTAAAGATTATGCGGGCTGGAGCCATTTTTCGGGGCTCGCCTGCGGAATAGGCAAAATCATATCCCAGTGGTTAGCTGGAGTGGGGCAAAAGCAAGGGGCGGGCCAAGGGGAGGTTGGGGGGATAAAGGGGGAACAGTGTCACTGGGGTGGGATCGGCGGGGGGATTTGGGGGGAAGCGTTTGGGGCGTTGAGTGCAATGGGATCCGGGTCTTCGGGGTGACCGACGCAACGGCCATCGCCAGTGTCGTGGCGTTGAGTGCAATGGGATCCGGGTCTTCGGGGTACCTCAGACGCCGGCGTCTGAAGGTCGGTTGGATTATTTTACCGATAGCGCAGGGCGATGAGGATGTGGACGATTGCGAGCACCGTTAGGGCGTAGCTGAGGGGGACGTGGATTAGGAGCCAGGTGTGGAGCCAGTGGTGGAGGTGGCGCTGGCGTTCTAGTTGGCGGCGTTCGTTGGTGATGGATTCGAGATTGTTGAGGGGCTCGCGCATGGATTGGGGGAGAGAGCGGCGAACTTCGTCGAAGGCGGCTTTGGAGCGGGCGGCGTTGGTGAGGAGGAGGGCCTTTCCGCGCGGGCTGGCGAGATAGGGTTTGATTTGGGAGGCGTAGAATTCGGCGAGTTGGCGGCGGGCGGTGATGAGCATGGCCATGGGCGCGGTGGCGATGAGCGTGCCGCCGCTGGAGAGGGTTTCGTCTTCGGTTATTTCTTCGGTGGGGGTGGCGGCGACGACAATTTTGGCGGCTTCGCCGGCGAGTTCGTGGATGACGTGATCGATCTCATCGTAGATGGTTTCGTGTTGCAGGTCGCTGAGGAGCATGCGCGGGATGATGTTTTGGATTATCACGCCGAAGATTCCGCTGAGGACGACGACGGTGAAGATCCACATCATCACCCAGGTGAGAGAACCGGGCTGGCCCCAGTGCAGGCCGGCGTGGAAGAGGATGAGGGGATAGCTGAGGAGGGCGAGCCAGACGTGGCCTTGAGTCCAGGTGTAGACGCGCCCGAGTTGCCAGGTGCGGAGGCGCTTGCGGAGGGCGAGGAGCATGGCGAAGGCCATGAGTGCGGTGCCGACGATGCCGTAGGTGAGGCCTTGCCACGATCCGCCGAGCGCGCCTTTGGGGGCGTTCCATGCGTATGGGATGTAGAGGGCGGTGGCGATGACGAAAAGGATGAGGGCGGCGGCGATCCAGGGGGTGGATTTTTTGTCAACCAGCACCGAGGGGACTCCTTTTCGATTGGATGGGTAGCATCGTCAGGGGAGGGGGGGAAAGCAAGGGAATTGAAACATTGAATCATCGAAAAGACTGAGGATTGATGATTGAAAACTTGAAAAGAAAATGCTTGCCGTTCAAGCCAGAATCCTCAATCGTCATCTAACAAATGATTCAATGATTCAATCGATCGATTTTTTCTATAGCGTGGTTTGGATGTTGGTGAGGACGTCGAATGGGTCGGGGAAGGCGGTGTTGTCGCCGGAGCCGCCATTGATGGAGTCGGCGAGGCCGTCGCTGCCGCCGCCGAGGGTGTTGGGGTCGGTGGGTTGTTGTGCGGGGAGGGGGATGAACTCGGGGTCTTTGCCGCTGCCCATGAGGGTGTCGTCGCCGTTTTCGCCGTAGATTTTGTCGCGGCCGCCGTCGCCGTTGATGAAGTCGTTGCCGTCGCCGCCGCGGAGGCTGTCGTTGCCCGGGCCGCCGTGGATGGTGTCGTTGCGCGAGCCGCCGATGAGCGTGTCGTTGCCGCCGCTGCCGAAGAGTGCGACGGGGTTATTGGCGATTCCGTTGGCGGAGATGAAATCCGCGCCGCCGCCGCCGATGACGGTTTCGATGTCGCTTTTGACGTTTCCGGTTCGGCCGGGGACTTCATCGTCGGCGACATCGTCGATGGTGATGTGCAGGGGGGTCTGGAAGGCGCCGAAGTCGGCGGTGTCGTTGCCGTTTCCGCCGGTCAGAACATCGGCGCCGGAGATGGAGATGAAATGATCGTTTCCGCCGACGCCGTAGAGAAGGTTGCGACCCGCGCCGCCGCGAATGACATCGGGGGCGAGGCTGCCGTAGATGGTGTCATCGCCGTCGCCGCCGTCGATGTCGAAGGAGATGTCTTTCTTGCCGACCTGGAAGAAATCATTTCCGCCGAAGAGCTTGACGACGACCTTGTCAAAATCGGTGGTGGAGAAATCGCCAATAAAAGCGCCGTTGACCGTGACGAGGAGATGGCGGATGAAGAAGACGTTGCCATCGACGGATGTTTCGGTTTCGCGTTGCTGTTGGATTTGGATGTCGTCGGCCTGGTCGGTGCCGAGAATGTTGAGGGTTCTGCCCTTTAAGAAGACGGAGGACAGGAGGCGGCGTTGTTCAAGCGGTTCGATCATGGGAGAGTCTCCAGTTGCCAGTATGTTTGTACCTGCGCGCCAGTCGGGATGCCAGAATCATTTGGGCATAAGACACGGGGTTGCGGCTGCGTTCCCCACGGCTAAAGCCGTGGGCTTTGGGGGTTGTTGTTGGTTATTGGCCGTTGAGTACCTTTCGGGAGTATTGGGTGCCG